>DASUZI010000144.1:0-21222 GCA_036376955.1 Nitrososphaeraceae archaeon | reverse complement strand
ATAAAGCTGAAAATAAAAAAGAAGGTTCCTAAAAATAATAAATAAAAGCTACTTCTAGTTAGCATCATCTTAGTATTAGGAAGTTATGTATAGATAAGTGTTTCCGAGCAATATCGTTTAATATTGTCAATTTTGATGGTAGTATAGGGCTCTAATATAATGTTTGAAGTTTTAGGGTAGTTAAAATAAAATATTCAATAAAGTCTGTCTGATACTTGTCTATTCAATTATACTAAATAATAAAAATGGACGGATTTGATTGTTACTGAATCTCTACTTCTATTATTGTATGGTTGTCTATCTATACATTTAATAATTATTATTGTAGAGATAACACTTGTTTCAATTCACCAATAAAAAAATATAATATTATCTAATTGTATCAAGATATAACCAACTCAGTATATGAGAATGTCTAACACATGTCTAACAATTTGTTCAAATACAAGAAATAAGAAAAATTTAAAAAATATTATCCCTTCTAAATTTGTGTATACTAATTAGTAAACTATGACTATTATTTATTTTAGCAAAGAATTTATAAATATTAAATTTTAGAATTTTTTTCTACGTCTCTCAAAACAAATTTAATAAATAATTTCTATTTTATTAATGGATTATATAACTTCTAAAATAATAAAATACTCCTTTAATATTATATTGCTAATTTGCTAATATAATAGTGTTATTTGTCTACTTAATTAGTAGATATATAAGTGATCAAAACGCACATTTGAATTTTTCAATTCAAATTAGTTTCATAATGATGAATCTATATTTCTATATTTAAGCTATAAAATTTACTAGATCTAGGTAATCTATCCTTCTATTCCTAGACTAGATTTCAGTTTGCGTTGTACAAATTAGTATATACTATTTAATTCGATTTAAATTTTTTCAATTTGGATTCTTCTTGTTTAAAGTGTTGTAAATAATTAATGTGATTTGTGTTTATTGTTACTGAAAAATATTAAGAGAGAAAGGGTAACGTACCTATCATTATGTCTTTGACTGATAAACTACTGTCTCCATTAGCCCTAGTCCAGATGTGATGTTTCTTTATGAATGATGGTCCCTTTAGTATGTCTGCTTTATCTTGTCCATTAGGAACGCTGCCTGGACTCCATCCCGTGTGTCCCCACTTTCTATCTTTCATGACTTGAATCCATCCTTTGCCATCGCCAAAATCTAACCATGCATTAAGTACTACTTCTTCCTTTACTCTATCAGTTACCAATGTCAGGAAGAATTTGTATTCTTTGTTATCTACCAATTGGAGACCATTTGGATAGGATACAGAGATGCCATTACCCTGATTGTTGTGCCAATATTCTGCTTTTGATTCAACATCAGTTCTATGGAATGCTAATCCGAAACCACCAAAAGCATATTGACCCTCTAGACTCCATCCACCTGTATTATGATTACCATCCTTTATTGATAGATTATCGATTCCTGGTTTGAACATGAATGTTCCTGTCATTGCAGTGTTGAATCCAGCTGTTGGTAATTGTGAGAATTGTGGAACCTCATGATAATTCCAGTATACTCTACCGTTTCCACCCCCAGATTGAACTTCAAGCCAACCATTTTTGATAGGATGAGAACTTACACCACTAGCACCACTTGACAACAGTACACGATCTTGTGGAGGAGTAGTTCCAGATCTCAAAGTCATGTCTTGGCTTAATGCATTTTTGGAATCATAGAACCAATTAACGTTAGGAACTGGGAAGTTTCCTACTGGTGGTGGTGGTGGAGTTGTTATGATCTTGCTGACTGTCATCGTGTCTGTATCCTGTTTTCCTGTCTGATCATTTCTGACAGTAAGAGTGAATTTCAAAGTATCTTCTGTATTTGGCATTATGAATTGTTTAGAGAATGGCTTTGGAGCATTTTGTAATACTACGCTTGGTTGGCCATCTGTTTGTACTATCGACCAACTGGTTATTGTTCCAATAGACCCTGATCCATCCAATACCACCACTTCATTAGGGTTAGCTCTCTTGATCAATTCTGGAAACTTAGCGTCAACATTTCCGTCGGGTGGAGGTGGGGGTGGTGGTGTGGTGGTGGTTCCTTTATCATTGACAGTGATTAAACAAGTTTTTACCTCTTTGACCTCGATTTGACCTTCACATTGATTTCCAAATGAAGTATCATAACCTTGAGTATTATTTACAGAAATAGAAAAATCACCTTCTTGAATAGAAATAACTTGCATTAAATTTGATGGGGCTGCTCTAAAAGATGATGGGAATGCTGTGCTACCCAATATATTTATGATAAAATCAGATGCCTGTTTTGAACCACCGTTATCATTAATAACGTTTGTACCTACTACTAGAAAACCTAATTGAGATTGCTCTTCCGTTGTAGGAATTTGTGAAATTGTTAATTTTTCTTCTCCATTAGTTTGTTGTGGTAATAGTAGTGATGGTAACGATAGTGGCAGTATTTGTAAGTGTGGAATTGTATTCATTTTTTTAAGTATAGAAGAATCATCTAATGTAAAAGAACAGGATTTTATCTCTCCAGCTTTGATCTGACCTTCACATTGATTTCCGTAGGACGTTTTATATCCTTGAGTATCATTAACGGAAACTGAATAATAGCCTTCTTGAATAGAAACGATTTGAACCTTAGGAGTGTCAACTGCTTTAAAAGAGGATGGGAATGCTGGGCTACCCAATATATTTATGATAAAATCAGACGTCTGTTTTGAACCACCGTTATCATTAATGACATTAGACGTTAGTATAAGCAACCCTCGTTGAGACTGCTCTTCAACTGAGGGTATTTGGGCAATTGTAGGTACTTCTACATGATCGAATTGCGCAAAACCCACAATTGGTGATATTATTATAAATAAAAATAAAGATAAAGATAAGAATAACAATGTAGCTACCATATTTATTAATTCCATCTTTAAAAGTCGGATAAATGTATATTTGTATTGAGTCACAAAAATTAGTAATAAATTATTCTAGAAATAATAACGTTCTTCTTTATTTTTAAATTTATAATCTTATTAAATAAGATAAATATTCTACTAAAAAGTTTCTAAATTATTCTAATAGATAGTAACATTATTCTAAGTATATTTTATGACAAATTTTAAGCGAAATATGTTAAGAGATTTTAGTCTGGTTTATAGATAATTTCGAACCTAACCAGTCTATTACATATGTCATTATTTTATTAGGGAGTTCCTGTAAATTTTATTTTACTTTATTTATCCGTAATTAATTTTATGTTTCTTAAAGTTGTCAAAATGATTTAATTGATAATTTATTCGTCTAATAAATCATTTTAGTTATAAATATATGAATGCCAATAATATTATAATTTATAGAACATACTATTAGTAATAATTATTATTAAGCTCATTAAAACAGTTGTAAACATAAAATAATAAAATTGAATTTTTGATTAATGAATACAGCTTTAAACTTCAGAATATGTTATAGATTTATTGAGAAGAGCGTAAATAATGTGTATATAATGTTAATTTTTAAATTTACTAATCTAGTCTAATTAAAAATAGTTTCTTATAATAATACATTTAATATTATTATCATGACATTAGTGTAATATTTACAAACACTTGTATAGTTAATAACAAAATTGTACTTGTTTTCACTATTTTAGTAATAGCAATTCATTGATGACTAATAAATAATTTTCAGTTTTAATCGTAGAATTAAATAATATTACAATTATAATTTCAATATATTCACAAATTGAGTTAATTATAGGTATAAATACATCGTTTTAGTTTATTTTTTTATTTTAATAATTATTTAATTTAGTTGGATATCATTCATACATTACCTTTCGCACTAATTCGTATTTAGCAATAAGTTTTTTTTTAAATTAAATAAGATCTTTATCTAGAATTACATTATGCTTATTTGTTGTCTTAGTATTGAGGTGTAAAAAAATCAATGAAATGACAATATATTCTACATATCTTAGTCTCCATTTTCTGGTTAATACAATAATAGAATGAATAAATCCCCAATCAAATGATACAAAAAAGTGAAGTTATAGAAAATAATCTATATAAAATAAACAATTAATAAGTAAAATATGTTATTATTGTTTGATAATGATTAGACGACATTTTTACATTATTCTATTTTTTACAAATCTGTTTATGATGACGGTTTATGGGTTCCAACAAGTACAACTATTAAATTTAGCCTATGCTTTTCAACACATACAAGATAAAAATATAGATAAACAGTTAATTTCTACAAATAATTTCATAAAAGAAGACATTTTCCTTCACACAACAATATCTACGCTAACAGAAAAATCATCAGATATTGAAAAGAATATGTTTACTAACAAAGATTCTTTTGAACTGAACAAATATGCTATAGAGGAATTTACTGTTCCATCAGGATCTCATCCCCATGACGTTGCACCGGCACCAGATGGAACAATTTGGTACACTGCACAAGGATCAGGCGAGTTAGGCCATTTAGATCCAAGTACAGGAGTCACACGTCATATTCAACTTGGTAACGGATCTGCTCCTCACGGCGTTATTGTTGGTCCAGATGATGCACCATGGATAACAGATGGAGGACTTAACGCTATTGTACGAGTAGATCCCACAACTAATGAAACCAGAATTTTTTCCTTACCTGAAGACATTGCATACGCTAACCTAAATACAGCTACCTTTGATCAAAGTGGTATATTATGGTTCACAGGACAAAGTGGTATTTATGGTCGCTTAGATCCTGCAAACGGAAATATTAAGATTTTTTCATCTGCAAAAGGTCCTGGACCATATGGAATAACTACAACACCAGACGGAGAAGTCTATTTTGCCTCTTTAGCTGGCAGTTATATAGCTCGTATTGATTTAGAGTCAGGAAATGTTACTATTTTGGAACCCCCAACTCCTGAACAAGGAGCTAGACGTGTTTGGTCGGATTCTTTTAACAGAATATGGGTAAGTGAATGGAATTCTGGAAAGTTAGGAGTTTACAATCCTGATAACAAGTCGTGGAACGAATGGCAGATTCCTGGAGAAAATCCATTGCCTTATGCTGTTTACGTTGATGAACATGATATGGTATGGATTAGTGATTTTGCATCAAATTCATTGCTACGGTTTGATCCTATCTTAGAAAAATTTGGAGAGTTTAAGTTACCTACCAAAGATGCTAAAGTACGTCAATTATTAGGAACTCATGGAGAGGTTTGGGGAGCTGAATCTAACACGGATAAACTTGTTAGAATTCAAATGAGTAATTAAATAAATGAGTGTTGGAATACAGCTATCATAGAACATCAAAATCATGCAAAATTATTATTTATACTATAAAGCCCCCTATAGATTAATGAAGCTCAAAAAGTTTGTAAATGCAAAATGGAGTAAGTTAGATTATATTATTACTGGAATAATCTGTATAAACCAGTTTCATAAGAATATACTACTGCAGAAGCTAAACCTTCGAAATATCTAAAAGATAATCAAAAATATCTTTTATAATATTGATGGAAAATTTGTTCCATTTTCTCAAAATTTAACGCTTATAAATTACTAAAATGCTCAGTTAATACATTTGGTATTCAAGAAGGAAAAGGAGAGGATTTATTACCATCAGATATATTCAAAGCTCAAAAAATACGAAAGAATCAATTACCTATAAAACCAATAATTGAGGGAGGATTTCAATAAAAAATATTAAGTGTACAAAGATATGGAAATATATTATACACTACTTGGAAAATGGAAGTCTTTTTTCTGGTTCGTATTTTTCAACCAATTCAGATATAGGAAATCTTCTTCCTCCTACTATTTTTATATCAATATTTATGTTTTTTTCTTTTACTTCTATAATATTATAAGTATCCTCAAATATACCTCTATATCTCCAAGAAGACGATGTGCCTGCATAAGCAATTTTTAAATTTCCTAAATTCCATAACCATGGTCTATGTTTATGTCCACATAATACTAATGAAACACTGTTTTCGGTTAAAATTCTTAAAGCATCTCCAGAATCTAAAATACCTACCAAATTAGTAAATCCTGTATCAGGAATAGCTATTAAATGATGATGCATAGCGACAATCTTTATTGTGTTGTTGTCATAAGTTTTTAATACTTCATTTATCCAAAGATTCTGGCTATCCCCTACTTCTCCTTCATCTCGATCAGGTAATGCAGTATCTAATGAAAGAATCACAATATTCTCCTTTTCTGATTTGAATTCATATACTTTTTTTGATGATGTAGGAAAATACTTTTGAAAAAGTAGATATCCAGTATGACGATAATCATGATTGCCAGGAAAGATTATCAGATGCGGACATGTAAATTTTTTAATTTCATCTGACGCTTTTTTAAATTGAAAAATTAAGCCCTCATCAGTTAAATCTCCAGAGATAATAATTGCATCAGGGTTAAGGTCATTTATCTCATCTACTAGCATATTGAATGCTTCTTGTTTGAATAACCCACCTACATGTAAATCTGATATTTGAACGAATTTCATCAAAATATCAACTGTTTTCTAGTATTTATAAGTCAATGTTCACTTAGAACTTTTATTTATTGAATATATAATAGTATCAAACTAACTTCTTTAAAATCAATAGCTTGTATTATTAAAGCCAGTTAATAAAAATTGATTGGGTAAAAATTAATTTTAAAGCATTAGATTTTGATTTCACCAAATCGTCTTAATATATAAACGATTTTAATAATACTAAACTTTTTTTTATAAAACAGGAAGAGATGTTGTTTTATTTACTATATTTTCAACACTGAAATATTTCATATCTTAAAAATATGTGCACTTTCATTTAGGAATTATCAGGCACTCAGAATGGATGGATTTATTAATTTTTTTCATTATCGGACCAAATCAATCCGTATCAATAAAGGTAAAGATCTTTTTTTAGCCTATGAATCTCAATCAACGTTAACCTGTACTCCATAAAAGATCAATTTTAGAATTACTAATTTCAAATCTGCAATTTAGAAATAGATTTACTTTTGTATGAAAATTTTTATCTATAGATAAATAAGTTTTTATTTTAAAGTGAATTAAATTTTTTACTTCTAATTTGTTACTTTATAACAAAACTATCTTTTAGATTAAATGGAACGCTTGATTCAGTCCTAATTTTACTTTATTGAATTTTATGATCACAACATATATAAATAGATAACTCTATTGTGGACACATGCTAAGTAAAACTGATCAACCTAAGTGGATTTCTGCAGCTCAAATAGGAATAGGAGCACTAGCAATTATTTTATCCATATTAATTCTAATTAATCCGATAATTTCCATAATATCTCTTGTAGTTCTTGTTTCGGTTCTTCTATTAATAGTAGGAATTGAAAAAGTTATTGCAGGTATATTTGTTAAAAATAGAGCACGCTTTTCAAATTTAGGACTAGGTATACTTGTAATTATATTAGCTATCGTAGCAATGGCATTTCCTGTTGGAACAAGCGTTTTCCTAGTTATACTACTTGCAGTTGCATTACTATTTGATGGTATTTCAAGAATTGTACATGGTCTAAGACATAAAAACCAAAGCAAACTCGATCGAGCTTTTACTATAGCGGTCGGTGCTATTGAGATTGCGCTCTCTATACTCATATTGGCATCACCTGCATTTGGATTTGGCTTAGTAGCAGCTATCATAGCAATAGCGCTTTTAATAACAGGAATACAAATTCTCGTAGCTGGATTAACAGGTAGAAGGATGTCAGTACCTTCACAGGATCATAATGATAATAATAGCAGGCAATAGATGACAATTCCAATTATTATTATCTTGCATTTGGGAATAATTTCTCCATTTTATTATAAGTAGTACCTAAAATGATTCAATTTAAGGTTATGATATTTCTATTAAAAATGTAAACTTGTAATATTTGATTAAATTAATATGTAAAACTATAATCAATAGTATTAAATGGTGTAGTAGTATTAACTTGTTTCTTGTATCCTCGGAAATTGAACGTTCTGAGACAATAATTCGTCTCAAGTCCTGGTACAACAAATTCTTACATATTCTATAAGATGTACCATATTACAAAAACAAAAAAATGTAATAATCTAAATTACTATAGTTTAAGAATTCATGTTCTTTACAGCTATAAACTTTTTCGTTAATATCTAAAACTATTAAAAAATACATAGATAAAGCTAAATATCAGCTTTAATTACAAATATAGCTGTTTTGAATAATGGGTGTCAGAGGCTACAATAACACCCACTTGGAGCGTAACAATCTAAGAGTAGCAATTAATATAGTACCTGAATGAATAAAAATTTTGATTAGAAAGATTACAGAATTATGTTAGAGAAATATCCGACGGTTTTTCACATTATCGTGTACTATGAACGAAAGTTTAGAACTCTAATAAATATAATATAAAAAAGAATACTTGATGAATCATACTTATATACATCTTATTATTATATTATTTACATTCTATACATGTGAAATTTATTATATTATTTCAATAATAACTTATAGCTATGCTTCAAGTAGTAGATAATATAAATATCACAATTTTAGTTGATAATATTACAGATAGACTATTACCTAGTTTATCTTTTGTAAAACGACCTCCAATGATAAGTAATAAAAAATTTACCAAACCGCCTATTGCAGAACATGGTTTTTCAGCATTAGTAGAGATTTCATACACCTATAAAGAAAAGATTTTTAAAAAAAAGTTTCTTTTTGATACTGGTGTAAGTAAAAATGGTATAATTTATAATTCGGAGATTTTTAATATAAATTTTAAGGATATTGAAACAATAATTCTAAGTCATGGACATTTTGACCATTTCTCAGGACTAATAAGTGTCCTAAAGAAAACTAAGAACCCTATTGAAATAATTGCACATACAGATGCATTCCTCAAACGATGGATTGTTTTTCCAGATGGCAGAAAAGCTAGAATGGATATAATGGATGAGAAAAATATTAGGAAGTTTGGTGGAATAATAATAAAAAATGATGGTATAAATTATTTACCAAGACCACCATTAAAAATTAATAGCAATAGCAATAATAATAATAAAAATAAAGATAAATTCGATAAAAAAAATAAACGAATATTGATAACAGGAGAAATACCAAGAATCACAAATTTTGAAAAGGGTTTTCCATTACAATACAAAGAAGGAAGGGATCAAAACCACCTTATTGCAGATCCCTTAGTTAAAGACGATCAAGCCATAGTAATGATATTAAAAAATAAAGGTTTAGTTATTTTAACTGGTTGTAGTCATGCTGGGATAATAAATACGGTAAATTATGCTACAAAAGCTACAGGAATTAAAAAAATTTATGCAATTATTGGAGGCTTCCACCTATCAGGAGGAGAAGAGTATGATGATTATCTCCCTTTGACAATTACTGAACTTTTGAGGATTAATCCAGAATATATAATTCCATGTCATTGTACTGGTTGGAAAGCTTGTAATGAGATAATCAGAGCAATGCCGCAGAAATATCTACAAACAAGTGTAGGATCTACTTTTTGTTTTAATTAATATGCTAGTTCAAGTTATAGTTTGAAAAAAATTAAATCAATTTATACTGTAATAATAAGTAATAATTTTTTTAGGTTAAAATCGCTAATTGACTAGATAAATGATATTTACTTTACAATAAACTAGCTTATTATATGAATAGGTAACTTTCAAGTATCCAATTATGAAATCGGATAGGTTATCACTTGATTAAAATTATCAAATATTAGATTAACCATCTTTAATCTAGATCAACATAATTTTACTAAATAATTAAGATTGTAATTGGTATTGAATAGAAGGCTAATCCACTTATAGAATAAATTTCTTAAAAGATTAATGGAATCAGGATCTATTGAAAAACTACAAAAGTTAATTGACAATAATTATAAGATTGAAAAGATATCTCCTTTAATTTTTGGATCAGATGCTGAAATCAATATTGTTAGTATAATCTTAGTTTCAGAAGATGGAAAAAAAGAAACTATTCGAGCATTTGGTGAAGAATCTCACCAACTAAGAGAATATATTAGAAAAAATGAACTCTTTCAAGTTCAGGGATTCTAATATATAAAAATAAAACAAATGTACTACTATCTAACAAAAATCAAATTTTATCACCATTCTAATGATAATATTTTCATGAATAAAATCAGGAAGTGAAACAGTCTCAATAATGTTAATAGATATTCAATAACCTATCTTCATCTATTTATTTACTATTTTCGATTTTATAAAAGAAAATATATTTTTTGATAAAACATATATTTGGTTTTGGAATCCTACAAAAAATAAAGTTACTGACATACCTAATAAAATGCCACCAACTATATCAAGAGGATAATGTAATCCAAGATATATTCGAGAAAAAATTACTAGAACTGCTTCTATGACTAACAATGAAGTTATCATTTTGCGTCTTAAGTTACCACGATATAAACATATTACTCCAGTCGCACCAGCCGTTACTATTAATGCGTGACCCGATGGATATGATTTTTTCGAATCTTCTTCTAATAGATATATATTGTTAGCTAATTCTGGTCGGTCTCTATCTATTATATTCTTAATTTCTCCACCTATCATTACTAAAATTAGGATAGATAATCCGGTTATAATAGCAGTTTTTCTTCCTACCTCACCGCCTAATAGAAACAGAGCGATTAAGACAGGACCCCAGGTATACTCTCTTCCATAAAAAGTTATATAAACCATAAATTCATGAACATATGCATTCAAGGAATTTTCTGAAAAAAATACTTTTGCAGAATTATCTAATAATATTAATGGATGATCTTGATTAAAATTTATAGAGTATAAGAATAAAGTTAGGAGTAAAAAAGAAATAAAAAGAATAGAAGATACAAGTAAGTAAGTATTAATCATAGATAATAACCACTAAGAGGTTTTTAATATTTTAATATATCATAAATTTTAGCGCTTGTAAGATTGATATCATTAAGTTTAAAAAATAAAGTAGTTTAAATTTTTAAATATAATTGCTTTAATTATTTTTTGCCATATCGTTTTTTCTTAAATACTAATGTCACTCTAAACTGAAATTTTAGTATATTAAAGGTATTTGCTCTAATCTCTTGGTTTCTATCAAGCAATACAAGGTAAAAATCAATAATAATACAATATAAAATAAATAAATTGATAATGATAAAAGATATGTATGACAACATTACAGACGGATATAGATGAAATAACATCAATATTATGCAAGACTTTTGAAATAGCAGGTATTGAGAGAAACTATGATGATTCATTTGGTAAAATTGAAAAAATTCTGTATCGTTATGGAATATATCACAACCCAAAAGAATTACGTATTGTATTTACTTTATGCATGCAAGAATTTTTTGAATCTATTCCCCAAGAACAATGGAAATTAAATGATCAATCTTTTGTAAAGCAGTCTGAAAGATATGCAATTAATGGATTTAAAAATTGGTTTATAGAACAGGTAACATAACAAATTAATTAAAATAATAATTATTATGATTAATTAAATCAGACGAATGATTTTTTGTTGATGATAGTTTAATTTAATAAATTTATTATTATTATAAATTAAATAATTAGTAATCAACGATAACAATTCGATATATTTTACCCATTAAAAATATTATTAAATTTAACCTAGATAATGAATATGTAAAATGTCCTAAATGTAATTTTTAAATAACATGTTAGTCAATAGGAAATATGAGCCAAATAAACGGTAATAAAGATAATTATCAGGGAGATCAAGAAAATAGTAATACTCAAACCAGTAACTGGGTAGACTTGATCAGTGCACTTTTTGATCGATTAACAGGAAAAGAAGCAATAATAACATATGAGTTTGACAATCTTATAATAGACATACCAAGAGCTTCTGGTCCTGGAGGAAAAGAATTGGGATCGGCAAAATGGACTATAAACGGGAAATTAATAATAAAGGCTGAAGCAATAAAGAAGTAAACATACTAAAGGATGATTATTGACTGATGGACTGGGATAATATAATAAAATCAAAAAAAAATGTGCGCACAAAAGATAACATTTCAATAGGAAATGTAGCTGCTAATTATGACAATTATATACTAGTAATAGGGGGAGTAATAAATAAACATAGATATAAAATCCCAAAATCATCCATCGAATCTTATAATGGGTCTGAAATAATATTAAATATTAAACATCAAGATTTAAAAATATTCACTGAAGATTTTTACAGAACTAATCAATCAAAATCTATTGAAAGTATGTTTATGGATATTTTTATTAAAGGATTGAGTTTTATGAGTGGCACTGTAAAGATAGCCATTCAGGATCACGATTCTTTAATTATAGAGAGTGCAGACAAAAAAATAAAACTTCATGTAATTGATCCTTCTTTTTTTGAAATTCCTCTAGAAGTTATAAAAGATAACAAAATGACGAATTTTTTGAAGTATATCAAGGAAGCAAAAGAATTTGCTCATAAACTTACAGAAAATGGATTGACAGTGTTTATACTAAATAAAGACGAGAGTGCACTTACACTGGGAAAAGATGCCAGTCCTTCTTTCTCTAAATTAATTACAAGAAGTGATGATATACAGATTGATAGTATACGAAAGTCAATGAAGCTTGCAACTGATATTAAAGAGGAAGACAAATAAAATTTTTTGATTGTCTTTTGGAGATGAAAGAGACTGGTTAACGTGACTATTAGATAGTTATTATAGTATATTATTCAAGTTTTTAATTAACTAATTAAGTAAATAAAATCTAGCCCTTCTTCTGATGCCGAAGAAACGAAAAAGGCTATGCAGGCTTGGGTTGTAGTAGATGTTTTTGCTTGACAGATACTTGACTGATAGATTATGCTGCTGTTGTTGTTGTTGAAGCACAGATCAGTGCTAATTATACTATTTAATAATTTGACATTAATTAATTGTCATAGCCTTCTAAGGATGAACATAACAATAGAGTAGTTTATGACGGTGTGAAATTGTGTTATAGTTGTCTACGGTATATCCTCGTGTCAAATATAGTATATAAGACTGGAAGATAAAGTAATTGTCATAGCCCAAATTAGTAGAAGATCCTCACTATGATTCAGACTATGACATATTATGACTTAAATGCTATGCCAAATGGTTTCAAATTTGGATTATGAGATAGTTATTACCAACTGTATTTATTAATTCTTGAAATTCTCATTCTATGTACTGAAAATAATTAAAATAAGTACCTGTTAATAGGATAAAAAAATAAAAAAGGTTAAGATCTACCTCAATGGTGGATTGTCAAAACAATATGCAATAACATTAATTGTTACTGTAGAAGTATTTCCTATATTTGTTATTACTGTTGACCAACCCCCTCCAAAGGGAACGTCCCTAGGTTGATCTAGGATTGTTGTAATTGAATCATCATCATTAATATCAGATCCAAACAAATTATATCCTCCATCTATTGTGAAATCACCAGGATCACAAGTAGCTAATGCTTGAGTAAAATTACTAAGCGGTGCAGAGGTAGAAGAGTTGTCAACGCGATATATGTTCGAAGAGTTTAATTGGGTAGTAATTATTGGACCTTGAATTCCTTGAGGACCTGCTGACCCTTGTGGACCGGTTGCTCCTTTTTCACCTTTGGGGACCTACCTGACCCTGCGCACCTTATTTAATATCTAAATTATAGAATTTGACTATTAATTAAGTATTTAGTATTAGTTAGAAGTTCCATAATACAAATGCATTATATTGTTACTAGATTATAATAAAAAATATGTGGATTTATATTTTATGGACAGTAATTACTTCCATCTTTTAATACCATACAATCCTCTTCTATATTCACGTCTGTAGCATCAAGAACAGTATTATTTGGATTACTGATATTTGTATCATTTCCTATAATAGCGCTATTATTATCTCCTATTTCTTTATCAAAATCTTGAATTGTCTCAAGACCTGGGTCAGAAGTGTTTGCAGTCTGTGCTGCAGCAAAATTAATTCCATTAGTATATCCCACAAAGAGGAAAGAAAACACAGTACTGACTAGTACTACTGCTATTACTACGTTAGTCGTTTGTATCATTACCAATACTATAGAAGATTATTATAAAAATTTTTCTAACTTCATTCGATTAATACTTCCGGTACATCAATTCCCACATATACAAACACTAAAGTACAGCAATTTATCATTTTTATTAGATTATGCTAAACATTATCAATAAAATTAAACATGTCCTGAATAAATGATAGGTATTATACTTATTATTTAACATAAACAAGTCAAACAATGTAAAGGAAGTTTTTCAATAGTATATAATATATTGTCTGTTTAGTAACAATTAAAAAATATTCTATTCCTTTGATAATCATACAACATAAATAATAGTCTAGAAATAGAGAGTTCTTAAATTTATATGACATCATTGTGAATCAATTAATTATATAAAAAAAATAATATTTTTAAACTTTTTTATTTGAATTAGACTCAATATTGGATAAGATTAAAATGTGCTTTTCTAGTATATACTTAGACGTTGAAAATGAATTTACTAAAGGCAATTAAAAATACGCACAGACATCCGATTAATATTATACTACATTGTATTGGTTTACCACTCTATGTTATTGGAATATATTTAATAATTTTTTACTTTATGGATCAGAATAAATCTCTATTATATGGTATTATTTTGTGGATGAGCGCAATTAGTTTATTTATCTGCGGTCATATGATAGAAGGCAATTTAAGAGCAATGACATTGGTTGTTATCTATAAATATTTGAGATCCTTTCTGCGAAATTAGAACCATAATTTAATCCAATAAATTCCTTAATTTGAAATGATTTGTTTAATCCAATTTTATGTTGTACTTCGCTTTTAAATGCAATAATCTTTTTTGATTTGATAACAGGATTATACTATAATACAAATATCGCAATATAACAATATAAAATATTAATAATTATTTATAATAGTAATCCATTTCAAATAATACTTATAATTATAACTTTTTTATTTTTTTATTCTCTTATGAATCCTTTTTTTTCAAAGAATCCTTCTTTAACCCAATTTTCAAATTCTTTATCGGATAGTCTTTTTTTAGCTTCAGTAATAGATTTAGCATCGTCTCCTACTGCATATCTTATCTTTGGATTATCAGAGGTTACTGCTTCTAAAATTACATCAGCTACTATTTTCGCAGGAAAAGCATATTGTATCATTGACAAAAATGCTTCAAATATTTTTTGAGTAATCGGTTGATATGGAGAGTTTGGGTCAGTGAGCGAATTTTTAGACATTTTTATATTTTCATAAAAATTTGATTTTATAACACCTGGCTCTATCAAAATTACCTTAATTCCAAAATCTTCTAGTTCATACCTAACAGATTCAGAAAATCCTTCTACCGCAAATTTACTACTGGTGTAAGCTGAATTCAAAGGAATGGCCATTTTCCCAACTATTGAACTTAAATTAACTATTATCCCGCTATTTTGGTTTCGCATTATGGGCAAAACTGCTTTTGTTACTCTCACTAACCCAAAAAAATTAGTTTCAAATTGTTCCTTAAATTCTTCAATTGATAGATCTTCAACTGTTCCTGCAATATTGTTACCCGCATTGTTAACTAAAATATCAATTCTACTGGTTTCTTGAATTATTTCATTTATTGCACTTTTTATTGAATAGTCATCGGTGACGTCGAGTTTAATGATTTTAAGATCAAGATTTTCTTTTTCAGCTATATCTTTTAATTTATCACCTTTTTCGACATTTCTCATAGTGGCATATGTTTTAAAGCCATTTTTTGCTAATAAAATTGAAGTCTCATAGCCTATACCTGACGAGCAGCCAGTAATTACTGCAACTTGGTTCAATTTTTTTCCACTTATATGATTTGAATAATATGTAATCGATAAACTTTTCGTTAATTTTATTGTTCTTTACTGTCTTGGATATTGGTAGAAAGTTATTTCAATAATTATAATAAAATATAGAATTCATCTTCCTCTATTTACTTATAAATGAAAATCCAGACACAATAAATCCTATTCACTTTAACAGTATTAGTTATTATTCTAAGTTGTGGACATTTTCACAAGAAAAGTTCAAAAAAATAACACCAAGCTAAATTTATAAATGCATTATGAGAGAATTTTTTCAATTTTATATTCATATATTTTTTGTTATTTGCATATTTTTTATTTTAAATAGTTTTCATTTAAATTTTTGTTCATCTTACTTTAATTTTAGTCATCTATTTTCTTTCTTTAATCAAAGTATTATAAAATGATGTATATTAAAATTGTTAATTTACTTTTCAATCAAATAGCATTATAGATGTTATCACTCGGCGATCACCGTTACTAAACTCGTTGTCTATTTTATTTGATTCTGATTCTATTTTAGACTTTCAAGAACCTTTTTATCAAGTTTATTCATTTTTCTATAGTAATTATATTTTAAATAAGTATATCCTATAGTAACAATACCTCCTATTATTAATAGAGAAAACCCTAAAGCATTTTCATAGTTTAAAAGACGAGCTAACAATATTAGTGATACTAAAGCTAATATCCCTGTTACAATAATTTTAAATTTTGAAAATTTTATGTATTGTTTCATAATAACTATTGCATCCAACTATTATTTATACTAGTGGCAAAAAAATTTCATAGTGCTAACTTTTATTTTAATAAAATAAGGAACAAATTTAAAAATCCCTCTTAAAATTTTAAATTAAATCAACATTTTCATGAAATTATAATGTATACTGTCGTATAGAAATATTAGCACTATATTTATTTTTAGGCACTAAATATATATAAAAGATTTAAGATATACAAGTATGGTGTATATCAGAATAAAACAAGTAAAAAACAATGGTTATGCTTATCTTGTTGAAAGTAAATGGAACAAAGAAAAACACACTTCTCAACAAATCATAAAACAATATCTAGGTCCAGTAGATCAAATAAATATCAATAAAATTCCTGAAGAATATCGAAATGAATCGACCATTATAAAATTTTTAGCTTCACTTAATATCGATTTTTCAAAATATATGAAACTAAATGATTCATTACAAGTAAATTTGCTGGAAAAGTTGAAAAGTTACGAGATAAATGATATTTTAAAAATATATAATGATTATACAAAATCAATCTATACACTATTAGACTTTTATGAGAAAATATTGATACCTGTATTATACAAGATAGGTGATCAATGGGAAAATGGAGAAATAGACGTTGCAACAGAACATGTATGTAGTAATGCAGTAAATAATTTAATTGATTTAATTAATCAACAAAATACAAAGAAAAATTTAAAAAATCATAGAGATACTAGATCAATAGTATTATCCACTCCAGAAGGAGAACTTCATAGTATAGGTTGTAAAATAATAGAATCTTTATTGCTTGAAAAAGGTTATGATGTTTACAATATTACTTCACCTCTTCCAACTAATTCTATTGAATCTTATTTGGATAACACCAATCCAGGCGTAATATTAATCTCTGTTACTTTAGAAGAGAATATCAATTCTGCTATTAGACTAGTATATGAAATTCGTAAATCTTTTCAGATACCTATAATTGTAGGGGGAAATGCACTTAAATTTGCCTCAAAGTCTCAAATTCAGCAACTAGAAAAATATGATAAAATCTATCTAGACCTGGAATATCTTGCTGAGATAATAAACAATGTAAAAGTAGTATTAGATAAAAAATAATAAATCCATCACCTTTAAAGTGTAGTTGATAATTTTTCTACTCATGTTTTGTTATAGTATTAATATTTAGTTTATCAATATAAAATATCATTTCCTGTATGTTTATGCACTCGTTTGCTTACTTTTTAATATAATATCAATTCATTTATCCATAATAATTCTGATAAATATGTAAGTTTTACCAATTGCTGTAATGTTAATGTAAGAAAAGTTTATATTATGTCATAGATATTACATATTGTAAGTGAGAAATATGTGGAAAGAATCAATCGATTTTAGAAAAATATTTGATAATCTTGATAGAGAATTTTCAACAGCAGAAGAAATGTTAAGCAAAATGTTTAGTACAGTTAGGGAAGGAAACGCACAACAATTGGAAAGCAATTCTCCCTATTATTATGGATACCAGATTAGTATAGGATCTGATGGGATACCTCATGTTAGAGAGTTTGGAAATGGTAGTAGGCCTACAAAAAGAGAACTAACAGAGCAAAACGAAAACGAAATTAGACAACCATTTGTTGATACAAATTTCAATGAAAAAGAAAATAAATTTGTAATTACGGCTGAGATGCCAGGACTATCTAAGGAAGATATTAAAGTAAATGTTTCACAGCAAACCGTTACAATTCATGCAGAGCATGCAAGGAAAAAATATCATACTGAAATTCCTTTCGATGTAGAATTGGATGATACTTCAGCCAGAGCTACATACACAAATGGGATAGTAGAATTAAAAATAAAGCCAAAGGAACAACCCAAACGCAAATCTAAAGAGATAAAGATTGAATAAAATCCTAATTTTTTATTTATATTTAATAATATTATAGATAAGGTGATTTGATAAATTGAATAATAATTATCCTAATTTTGATGGTAACAACAATAATAAATTTATACTAAAGGTAGCAGAAACATTTTCTAAATTTGTAGGACGAGGTATTGCACTTATTGATCCTAAAACAATTGAAGAATATGGTCTTAGAACAGGTGATGTTTTAGAGCTTACTCAGGAGAGTACATCTAAAAAAAGTTATGTTTTACTTTGGTCCAGTAACTCAAATGATTACGGTAAGGGATTAATTAGAATAGATGGCTACACAAGAGAAAATATTTCAGTAGGAATAGATGATCAAATAACTGTTCAAAAGGTCAATGTTGAAAAGGCAGAGGAAATCAAAATGTCTCCAACTGTAGATCTTAATATAGTTGGATTGGAAAACTACATGTCAGAGAAATTAGATGGAAGAGTAGTTGCCAAAGATGATGTATTACTTTTTAATATAATGGGGAAACGTATAGGTTTCATAATAATATCTACAAAACCACAAAATCAGGCATTATTAATAAATTCACATACCAAATTTAAACTTGGAACTACCTCGGATATTCCTGTTCAGGACAAAAAGATTGATAGAATTACATATGAGGATATTGGAGGAATCAAAAATGAAGTGCAAAAGGTTAGAGAAATTATTGAACTTCCCTTAAGACATCCTGAGCTTTTTGATAAAATTGGAATAGACGCACCAAAGGGTGTATTATTACATGGGCCACCAGGTACTGGTAAGACCTTGCTTGCTAAAGCAGTTGCTAATGAGACAAATGCTAACTTCTATTCTATTGGTGGGCCAGAAATCATGAGCAAGTTTTATGGAGAAAGCGAAGAAAAGTTAAGAAACATATTTCTACAGGCTCAAGATAAGGCTCCTAGTATTATATTTATAGATGAAATTGACTCTATAGCTCCAAAAAGAGATGAGGTATCCGGTGATGTCGAGAAAAGAATCGTATCTCAGCTTTTGACTTTGATGGATGGTCTAAAGACGAGAGGTAAAGTCGTTGTAATTGCTGCTACGAATAGACCAAATGCAATAGATCAGGCATTGAGACGGCCAGGTAGGTTTGATAGAGAAATAGAAATCGGTATTCCAGATGAAGAGGGACGTTATGACATTCTTCAAATTCATACAAGAGGAATGCCATTGGAACAAGACCTAGACCTGAAATATTATGCAAAAGTTACCCATGGATTTGTAGGTGCAGATTTGGAAATGGTAGCTAAAGAAGCGGCTATGAGATCTTTACGTAGAATTATACCTGAAATAAATTTAAAAGAAGCAAAAATTCCGATAGATATACTAAATAAAATAAAGATAACTAGTCAAGATTTGGATGACGCTTTAAAAGAGGTTCATCCATCAGCCATGAGAGAGGTTTTAGTACAAAAGCCAAATATACAATGGAAAGATATTGGAGGTCTAGATAATCTGAAAGAAGAATTAAAAGAAGCAATAGAATGGCCTCTTAAACATGCCGATCTTTTTATCAAAGCAGCAATAAAGCCTCCAAAGGGTATACTACTATATGGACCTCCTGGAACAGGAAAAACTCTATTAGCTAAAGCTGTTGCATCAACATCAGAATCAAATTTTATTAGCATAAAAGGTCCAGAGCTATTATCAAAATGGGTAGGTGAATCTGAAAAAGGAGTCAGAGAAATATTTAGAAAAGCTAGACAGGCAGCACCTTGCGTAATATTTTTTGACGAAATAGACGCTATTGCTCCAACAAGATCAGGATCCGATGGAGGAGACTCACACGTAACTGAAAGATTGGTTAGCCAAATGTTAACTGAGATAGATGGATTAGACGACCTTAAAGGAGTAGTGATTATCGGTGCAACAAATAGACCGGATATTATCGATAAAGCTTTGTTACGACCTGGAAGATTTGATCGCCTTTTAGAAATACCAATACCAGATAATTATACTCGAAAACAAATTTTGCAGGTCCATCTAAAAAAGAAACCACTAGGTGCTGATGTCAATATAGATAAACTAGTAGAGTTAACAGACAGCTTCACTGGTGCAGAGATTGAATCTTTAGTTAATGCTGCAGCTATTGCAGCTGTAAAAGAACATGTTATAATAAGAGAACAAAAAGAACAAAACAAGAATCAAAAAACAGATACTAGTAAAACGAATACATCTAAAACTCAAGAAGAAATAAAAGAGAACAAAACAATAGAAGAACTAGAAATATCTATGAAACATTTTGAAAGTTCATTTGGTAAATTTGCAAAGAAAAATAAGCCCTCTTTACCTAGAATTAGTAGTATAGCATAATCCCAAAATAATTATTTTTTTTGAGTCTTTATCAATAGTTTTTCATTCATTTAATAACTTTTCGACGTCATTTAATCTTAAATCTTAATTCAAACAAAAAGTAGTTTTAGAAAGAAAAATCGATTTTAGATTTGTAAATATATACACATTCAAATTAAAACTTATGGGCAACCATATCCATAGATTTTTTATTATAGAAATTTAAATTAATGATTAAGTTTCATTTGATTAAAATATTTAATAGTTTCGTCTTTTCTATGCTCAAATAGTTGTCTTAATATTTTAATAACATATATTGACATAACTTTCCCAAAAACTCCATATG
>DASUZI010000143.1:0-3026 GCA_036376955.1 Nitrososphaeraceae archaeon | reverse complement strand
TTAGGCGGTATCCATATATCGAGGTACTTGGTTATCATAATCATCCAATCTCCTTTATCATTTATCATTAAATAGTATGTAACACATTTTTATAGTGAATAAATGATACAACATACTAAATTTTCTTCTTATGATGGTAAGACTTCTTTATTTTCTTTACCAAATAAAATAAAATTAAAGACTCCTATACTTATAGCTGGATTTCCTGGTCCTGGTTTAGTCGGCTCGATTAGTATTAATTATCTCATAAAACAATTAGACATGCAACAAATTTTTTGTTTCGAGTCGGAATTTATAGTTCCAGGCGTTATCTTTATGGACGGTAGATTACATCACTCCTTTAGAATATATTCAAATTTGGAGGGAACTATCTGTGCCCTCGTATGTGAAGCTCCAATAATGATGAACGGAATGCATTCAGTATTAGACGCTCTTGCAAAATGGGCTGAAGATATAGGAATTATTGAGTTTTTTGTTATTGATGGAATAGCTATTCGTCAGCATACTACCGATGTTAATTCACAAGGTACATCTAATGCTGAGCGAACTCCTATTATTTTATCAAGTGATGAAGGGAGACTTAATTATTACAACAACAACAATAATAATAATAAAAAGAATTTAAGTATTGAGTCTTTAATAGAGGGTTCAACTACTTTTATAGGAGGTATTGCGGGTGGGTTATTATCCTCCTGTATATCACATAATATACCTTGTTCTGTAATTTTTATTCCTACACATTCAGGAATCCCAGATCCAGATGGCGCTGCTTTGACAATTGAATTATTACAAAAAACTATTACTAATAATGAATTTAAAATAGATATAAGTGAATTAAAAAAAGAAGGAGTAGAAATGAAACATAAATTAGGTAATTTGATTAAATCCATTAAACAACAACAGGAACAATCTCAATTGATTCAAACTTCAAAACAAGATCCTATTATGTATTCCTAACACCATACTTTTGAATAAATAATAAATGATAGGAATATTTTTTTCTGTTATATTTGAGTTGAGAGAGGTGTTATAACTTTTATTTACAATTATCTTGGGGAAATATACTCGTAAAAATAAAGTAATGATTTGTTTGATGTTATTGTCTTCTAAATTAAATCATAAATTTATCTTCAAATGCCTAATCAATATGGATAGAATTATGATATTTTCATCCTCTTAACATTTTTTTAAAACAAAATAGTCTGTAAATTACCTATAACCTTTTAATAAATTAATGATTACTCAAAGGTAATGGCTAAAGATAAAAAAAATACTAATAGAGGTTTGGCATCGGCCGATCCCGAGACAAGAGTAAGAGTTGCAAGAGAAGGTGGTAAAGCCCCCCATGATGAAAGAGGATTACAAGCCACTGACAATGAAACAAGAATAAGAGTTGCAAGAGAAGGTGGTAAAGCCTCTCATGGTGGTAGAAATACTAGTAAAAGAAGAGTTTAAAATGAATTTTTAAATAATTACGTGAAAAATATATAACGATTTTCAAATAATTTTTTAGATTTATATCAATAAATGGTATAAACCTAAATTTAATGAGAATATAATGCAGTTTCACTCCTGACTAGATAGTTAGTGTTAACTTTTTCATTAACGTTATATATCTACACGTTTTCAATTTAGGTAGGGTTTCAGTTGATAATCTTTGTAGAAATAATAAAATTTGCTAGTGAATTTAAACGACTTAAATAAAATAAATAAATATATCAGAGCTGTTAATTTAACAGATCGATTCAGCTGTAATGCCCTCTTCTCATTAGTTTGATCTTTTCAAATAATCGTTAGCATCTTTTATATTATTTATATGTCTAATAATATACTACAAGTTTTTTGAGTCCATACTATTAAGACGTAGAAGTGAATAAATTCTTAATAGATTAAATAAAACTGAATTAACTAATTCGATTTATCATACATTTTTAGATTCATAATAACAATAGTTTGTTAATTTAATATTATCTATACTACTTATATGGTTTAAGAAGATTTAATTGAAAAGAGTAGTTTGCAAGTATCCGATACTTAACATTCACTAATATTTGTCAGAATGTTTGATATAACCATAATCAATTAGCTGTTAAATAGTTTATTTGGCTAATATAGGGTAATGGATATGCTATTTAACCGAACTTGTTTTAAGGAATTTAAGAACTATTTAAATTATGATGAGTATATACCTTTACTACCAAAAATGGTGTCTCATACTAAAAAGTATAAAAAGACACATGCACATTCAAATTCTCTCAAACTCTATGATTTAATTGCTATCAAATTTCCCAGTAATGGGAATATTCTGTCTGGATTTATAACAATTGTATATAGATATAATTTGAAAAATGGAATAATAACCTATTCTGATATAAAATATAGTGACGAAAGAATGGAAAAATATCTTGAAGAAAATCCTAATGTTATAAGAAATATAGATTCTTATTTGAAAAATAAAATGTTAGAATCAGAATTAAAATCTGGTTAATTTATTATTCCAGTTAAATAATATGATAGTGTATTAGCTTTTGTCAGTCTGACAAAGATAGTTTGACTATCTCGACTAATTTCTTTAAATATACAGGTTTATTCAAAAATTTTTCAATTTTAACTTCTTTGAGTTCTTCTCCTGTGACATCAAAAGCAGTCATTAAGATAACTTTTATGTTTCCATCAATTTTAGCTATTTTTTTTACTAATTCTATTCCGGTCATTTTAGGCATTTTTACATCGGAAATGATCAAGATATATTTATCATGGTTTATGTTGCACTCGGCTAATGCCTTTAAAGGATCAGTAAAGCCTTCCACCTGATATCCTGCATTAATTAAAATTTCTTTAAATAAATTAGTGATATCAAGCTCATCATCAATAATCATAATCTTTTGCCTTGACAAGATAAATACTGAAAACGATATTACTACTCGAAGTATAATTAGTTATTGATCTAATAAATAACCATTTTTTACTTTTTTAATAATAATATTAAAAAAATAATTATTATAATATAAGAGTTATAAGTTAAA
>DASUZI010000142.1:0-4310 GCA_036376955.1 Nitrososphaeraceae archaeon | reverse complement strand
TCGAATGATAACAGAATCCTACATTTTTTATTTTTATAATTTATTTTATAATATTATTTAAGTCAAGTAGTAACGATAACCTTATACTTTTCATTTCCTATAATTTGTATTACATTAAATGTCTATCTCAGGTTGAGGTCTTGGAGGATTGTCATAATCTTGAGCTAAAACAAAATAAAAAAGTAATGAAGATAATACTGAAGAAAATGAAAGTCCCGATCTACAAATTTTTTTATTTCATTTCCAGCATTCAGGTGATGCTAAAAAACCATATTTAGCACAATATTCTGCTATTTGTGAAGATTCTCCAGTCATTAAATCGTGTATTATTGTAATAAATAACATTCCAACAAAGAATATACTGAATCCAGCAAATTTCCATTTTAAAATCCTTTTAACAGAAGTTTTTTTACTCAGCAAATTGCATTGCTAACCTTTAAAAAAGACAGACCTATATATTTTTTATAGTATATATTTCGAATTGAAAATCAACAGTATTTTATTATACTTTTGTAGAATCCTTACTTCTTCTTTCTCTTTTGTTAGTTTTTACTAAGACTAGATACCTTTTTTAAATTGGATATTTAATTTTAAACTTAAATTTAAATTAGATTTTATAATATTTTGTCTTTTAAAATTTGATATATATAACTAAATCATCTATTACTTTGCAATCACATAAAATAAAATAATGTGAAATATTTCTTGGTAAATTATATATTAAAGATATATAATCAGAAGTTATGGAAATATTTTTATAATAATCTTATATACTATTGATAATGAGAAAAAAAACTAATGTAGGAATATTACTATTAGTTGGTGCTGCATTTTCTTTCCTATCTCTAGGATATGCAAATGGATTTAATTTTGCTGTTGCTCAAACTACAGAAACACCTGATCCTGGCGCGGAGACAATTCAGGAATTTGAAAAATTAGAAGGAAATGATACTGCCATCTTAGAAAATGATACAACCATAAGCAATCCAAATAATACTCTTCTTGATGCTATTGAAGTAAATGAAGAAGAAGATTGTATGGTTTTAGCTGATGGAAGTAAATATTGTCCATAAATAGACTTAAAATATAAATCTATTTATTTTTTATTTGAATTCTTATGTTCTGATATCTATAATTTTTATAATTAGGTTTTTAAATGATGGACAGATTTACAATTTTGTAATGATGTTATATTGGTTTTCTGTTTTGCTATTTCTTTAATTTTACGTTATCTTGTAAATAAAACGTATTATTTTGATTTTAAAAACTTTATTCTTTAACCTAATTGTGTTATTTTTTATTAATTAATTTATCGCTAATATAACCAATATTATATAGTTACAATTAATATTCATAAAATGGATTGTTTTAACTTATTGTATTGAATATTAATTTCAAATTCATTTAAGACATTTTATCACATCATTAAATAATTCTAACGATCTTATGTCAAATGGATCTTGAAAAGCAAGAAGGAATTGAGTCACTCCAGCTTCACGATATTCGTTAATTCTGTCTACTATGGTGATAGGTTTTCCTATTAGTCCATATTTTCGAATTTGATGTAATATGTTTGGTCCTCCTCTCTCCATTGCGAATATTTTTTCTTTGTACTCAAGATGATTAGCAGATTCAGCGATTATGACATCTAATTCAATAGATCTTGCAATTTTTTTAGCATTATCACGATCGATAATATTAGTGAATTCATTATTTAATTTTAAAAATCTTTCAGGAGAAATATAAGAAGACTCCCATGTATCTGCATACTTTGCTGCAATATTCATACTCTTTTTTTTCTTGGCGGCAATTGTAATTGGAATCTTTTCAATTTCTATCTGGGGAATTTTTATATTAGCATAATTTAGTTCAAAATAATTTCCCTTAAATTTAATAGATGATAATTCTTTATTCCAAAGCCTGGTCAAAATATATAATCCTTCATTTAACAATTCCACTCTTTTAGCAGATTTAGGATATTCAATTCCATAAGGATGCCACCATGGTACGGAATACTGTAATGTTGCTCCAGTTCCTGTTCTAAATTCTAATCTTCCGTTGGATAGTATTTGGAACGTTATTGCCTGTTTTGCTATTAATGCAATGTTGCGATATTCTGGAAATAGATAAGTTATTACAGGCCCAAGCTTTATTTTGTTTGTAATATTTATTAATGATGATAAAATAGTCCAACAATCCAAATCAATATTTGTTAATGATTCACCATAAAAAAATCCATCATATCCATTTTTTTCAGCAAAAATGCAAACATTTTGGATTTTATCATAGTTTGTTCCCCAAATCTCAAGACAAAATTTCATTTTGATGATATTATTAATGGATAATTTTATTACTTTAAATTGCTGTTGAATTTAATAGATGTTATAATTCATTATATACTAATATTGATTCTAAGACTGTGTTAAGATAACCAGTAAAAAATTAGCTGATGATGTTTAAATACAGAGGTTATGTAAACGAAAAATTTTTTTTTGCCATAAAGTTTTTTAGTTAATAGAAGCAACTACTAAAGATTAATCGTATAGTGACATACCATCTTCTATTTTAAAAGTATGTTACGTATAAACAAAGAAGAAAACAAGAACATTTAGCTGTATTTTATTTTCATCTTTTGGAATATACTTTTTCTAGTATCTTCAATAGTTTTTTCTTTTTTTTGTTTATACCCAAGATACGAATAAAACTTTAACAATAATTATTATAAAATTAAATTAAAGATCTTTCAAAGTAATTATCTTTAGGTAGGTATTTTTAAAAAAATATTTGTTTGTTAATTAACCCTTGACCTTCTAAAAAGCAAGAGGTCAGATAAAGCTAAGCAAAATTTCGGGTATTTGTTTCATAATTAATAAAAAAGACCTACTAAGGGTTAATCACATATCTGTATAATGTCTTTTATATGAAAAGAAAGTTAGGTATAAACAAAGGAATATCTTCAATTTAAATACTAATGGTAGAATAAAAGTTGAGTACTTTGGGTTCTGTTAAGTTAACGATAAATCTATAGCTGTGAATGTCTCTATTCTCATGTTATGGTTATAACATTTGAGAGAAAGGGGACATGCACTATTGTAGTTTTGTATTCATTGTATTTGTACTTTCTTGGTTTGAGTAAGAAACACGTCTAAAACATTAGCAATATTCAGAGATGAGAAGAGGAGTTACGTGTCTGTATGGAACTGGATACAAAAATTGGTTCTTCTCAAATCTACAAGAGGAAAAAAATCTCTGCTTTTATAATAGATGAAACTGTTATTCAGTTGGCAACCAACATTATTGGTTATGGCTTTGTAGAACCAGTACATAGTTCAGTACCCGGAATCTATATCTCAGAAGAAAGAAATATGCTTATTGCTGAAAAATTTATTCGTTCACTAGTTGAAAAATATGGAAAACATACAGTGTGTATACACTGATGGTGGAACATGATATGATGAGAAGCATGCAATATTAAGATTAAAACATCATTTACATTCAATGTTAGAGAAAAGTTTGATGGAAAGAGTTAACCAATACTTCAAAGATAGAATAGAATGTTTTGATGATTACTATTATCCATGCATGAAAAATGAATGTAATTTATTTCATGTACAATTGGATACAATTCTTTGTTTGTTTCAATGTACAACGATACAATATAAAATGATGAATTTATTATTAATTTACAGGAAGAGGTGAATAAAATCTTAAATTAACAGAGCCGATTCTAACATATAATCGTAAATGTATTGTTATTTAAAAAATATAAAATATATCTAGATTCATCTGAATTATTTTTCCTCTTTATTGATATCAGATGCTAGTTTAATTGATTTCCTTATACTATCAATCTGAATATCCTTACTTCTTGTAATTAATTTCAAAAAAGAAGGATTCGCATTTTTTCCTAATGTAATCGCATTTTCATTTTTATTAAGTATGAATAAAGTTAATTCATTTTCTGAAAGTTTATGAGCAAATTCTTTAGCATCCTTAATAATATTTAAAAAATTGACCTTCTTGTCTTTTACAGTTCCTATAGGAATCTGAAAAAAAGCTGGATCCATTACATCTAGTTTTATATTTTTATCTATACTTTCAATTAGTAAAGAATCGTTATTTTTAACTGAAATTTTTATAGTTCCATTAATATAACTTAACCCTTTAACTAATGTATCTATAATGAAATCATTAATATATGATGTTTTCATGTATTTTTGAAAATCTTCATCAATTTTTTTTAAACTTCTGTGATCAATATTTAAATATAATTCAGATCCATCGTATTTTTCTATATGGGATTTCGAGAT
>DASUZI010000141.1:0-2698 GCA_036376955.1 Nitrososphaeraceae archaeon | reverse complement strand
GAACAATAGCATACAAAAATAAAACAAATCCTCCCAAAGCTCCAATAGTCCAACTCATACCTTCCCTTAGCCAGAGCCAAACTAAGTAACCTCCTCCTATTTCACAAAGTCCAGCAAGAAAAAAGAAAAATTAAGTTATTAAAATTTTATTAGAGGTAATCATTTAGATAATATATCAAAACAAAATCACGTATTTTTTATTTGTTAGTTTTATTATGATGGAAATCTTTATTTTTATACACCGTAATATAGTAAAGAAGTGACAATAAATATTGTATGTTCAGAATGCAATTGCTCAATTGATAATTGTAGTAATAATGAATTTTTAAATAACAAGATAAAATGTAGAAATTGTATTAAAGAGTTTTGTTGTTGTATTAAAATTCATACTCACAAAGTAAGAAAACAAACTTTATCCTTATCATATAATCTATCTCTAAAATCAAAGAGTAAATTATATTTTAGCATTACAAAAAATCTATTGCCTGTTGCCCTTGGGATAGAAATCCTTTGTATAATGGCTGCTGAAATAGGAGAAAATATTGGATTATATACAGTTGGCTTCAATTTAACAGGAATTGCGTTGGCATACGCTATAGGATATGCTCTGGCTGGTTTTACTACTTTTATGACTATTTTAGGAAGATATAATGGATTAAAAATTGAAAGTTGTTGTTCAGTGCTAGAGCAGCAATCAAATAAGGGATTTCTTTCAAACATGTTTCTAACATTTGGATATTTTATAAAAGGCTTAAAGAAAATATTATATCTAAAAAAAGAACCAAACTTAAAGTATATACTAAAAACAAGTATGGTTATTTTAATTACTGCGGAAAGCGCGTGTATACTAACTGCTGAAACTATTGGAATAGTATTCTATAATTATTCTATTTTACTTGGAATTCCCCTAGCATTATTGGTAGGAGCATTAACAGTAGTAGTCATTGAAGCACATAAAAAAATAAATATTAAATCAAAAAGTTGTGGTAGTTGTTGACTGCAATGATACATGATAGATGGTTAACCATTATTTTCTGATACTTTAATCTATTTCTAATTTCTTATAATTTTAAAATTTTTGAAAATGGCATAATCAAGGCTAAAAAATTTCTTTCTTTAAATGAAAGTATATTTTAATTTCTTTTAGTTTCATGCATAACTATAATAACAAAAATTCCAGAGCCTAACGCTATCCATCCCACTGTTTGAATTGCTATATTCATACTAAAGAAATCTGCTATAAAGCCTATACCTAAAGCACCTATTACAAATCCTAAATCTCTCCAGAATCGATAAACTCCTAATGATGTTGCTCTCCATTGTGGATGAGCTATATCACTAATAGCAGCAAGTAATGCAGGATATACAAATGCAGTTCCTATACCCAAAAGAGACATTCCTGCAAGTATACCAAAATAAATATCTTGAGATAACAGGATTAGCCAAATTCCTATTGCTTGCATAAGCATTCCTGGATAAATCATTTTTTTTCGTCCTACTAAATCACTAAAGGGACCGGTAGCAAGTTGCAAAAAGCCCCAGACTCCCGGATGCAATGCTTTTAAGAAGGCTGTATCATTCACACTTACTCCCAAAGATACAAAATAGAGGGTAAACAATCCCCAAGATACACCAAATACTAAATTATTCACAAGTCCTGCTTGACTTACTGCTAAAAGAGAACGATTTTTCCAAGATGTTTCAAAAAATACATCAATAAAGTTAAGATTATTATTTTTGTTTGGCAAATAGGAATTGCTAACTATTTCTTGTTTTTCTTCTTTATTATTATCATCAGCATCTAATGATTCTATCCTCTTTTTATTTTCCTCATTTCTTTTTTCATCTTTTTGATAATTTTTTATTTCTAATTGGGTAAATTCTTTTGTGTCTTTAACTAATAATAAAGAAATTAAAAAACCAGCTATGGGAAATATAATTCCGAGATAAAATGGATATGGTTTTAGTCCATAGACAGCAGCGATATAACCAGTTAAAAACCCTACTAAAGCAACTGATACATATCCAGCAAATTCATTAAGTCCTAATGCCAATCCTCGTTGTTGTGTTCCAACTAAATCTATTTTCATATTTACTGTCATTGACCAAGCCAATCCTTGGTTTATTCCGAGTAATACATTAGCAAATAAAATCCAATTCCAGTCAGGAGCAAATAATAAAATAAAAGGAACAGGTATTCCAAATAACCATCCTAGAACTAAAACATTCTTTCTTCCAAATTTATCAGAAATACTACCTGCAAAGAGGTTGAGGACAGCTTTGACTAACCCAAAACTAGCGATAAAAGACAAGATTAATGCGTTAGATTCCAAATCAAATGTGTCCTGACCTAATATGGGAATGACAGTCTGTTCTATGCCTATCATTGCTCCAACAAAAGCGTTAACTATTATTAATAATAGAAATTGATTGATGTTGGGCTTTAAACCTAATTGAAGAGATTTAGAATCGTTATTATTTTTGATTTTATCTTCTTCATCAGTATTTTTGTTAACCATATTTTTTATTATATCTTATTGTTTCTCTTTTCATAAGTTACTTTGACTTTTTATCCATCCTTGAAATCCACCATCTAAGATAAAGACATTAAAACCTATTTTTCTCAATTCTTCTGCTGCAATATTTCCTCGATAACCTGAGTTACAATATGTAACTATTTTTTTATTCTTATATTTAT
>DASUZI010000140.1:0-9876 GCA_036376955.1 Nitrososphaeraceae archaeon | reverse complement strand
GTAAATATTTGTCTATCTTATTTTTTTCTTTATTACCATTTAATAAATAGACTATACATTGTTGAATACCTCAGCTTGATATCCTTTCACTTGAGGTATTTAGTATTAAAATGAGAATAAACTTTGGGGAATTAACAATGTTATATCAAAATGTAGAGTTTGTTGTTTGCATTGATATATTAGATTATAAGAGAATAATACAAATTCAAACATTCCTTATATAATTTAAAATTAAAATTGTATGTATTAATTTACTATTTGACTTTATTAAGCGAATTAGTTTATTTAATAGTTTTATGCAAGATATTAATGCCTCTGATTACAGTATCCCTGTATCCGGGTAGATCGGATGAACAAAAAAAATTATTTGTAGAAAAAATAACAGAATCAGCAGTAGAAATTCTACAAACAAAGCCTGAACATGTAATAGTTGTATTTCATGAAAATCCAAAGGAGAACTGGTATTTGGCAGGAAAAAAACTGTAAATAAATTCAAATACCTTTAACTTTTATTTCTTTTTTTCTTTATCAAAGAGAATCCTGTCCTCAAGATATTAGATATTAACGATATTATCCATTTCAGTTAAAGCCTTAATTTCCTTGCATCTTTTTCGTAAAGATACAGTTGAAATATCAGCTACTTGGCAAATTTCTACCTGTCTAATAAATTCATCGCATACCTGGGACGCTAAATATATAACAGCTCCTGCTATTGCTCTGGGATTTTTACCAATCGAAATACCTTTCTGCTCTACCTTGGAAAATATATGTAACGCTTCTCTTTTGGTCTTCTCACTTAGCTTTAGTCTGTTACAAATAATGGTAACATAATCAGGCCCCTTGGTAGCAGGAATATTAAGTTCTAATTCATTTAGAATGAGTTTATAATGAGCCATTAGTTCTTTACTTGAAATATTACAAATTTCAGAAATATCTAAAATAGTTTTGGGAGTTGATGCTTCGCGACAGGCAGCATATAGTGATGCTCCTACTAAGCCTATCGTTGACCTCCCTTTAGCTAATTTTTTTATTGCAGCTTTTCTATAAATATATGCAGCACTTTCAATAACAGCGTGATTAACAGCGAGCTTGTCTCCAAAATTATTTAAATATTTTAATGCTTTTTCAAGATTTCTTGAAACAGAATCATTAAGTTGTGATCGACTATTCCAAGTCCTGAGACGTTGAATTTCCATTTTTTGTTTTGGTTGCAAAGCTTTACCGCGCGCATCGATATCACCCATTCCTATTAATGTGGATAACCCTTTATGATGAACGGCTAGTGATTCAGGCATTCCTGTTCTAGCCCTATCGTTATAATCTGATTGAATAATATAACCTTGCATATTTTCAGTATTCAGTAATTCGTTATTAATTACACATCCACAAGAAGAACAAACAAATTCATTCGCAGAGTTATCAAAAATGATGGAATCCTTCTCGCATTGGTCGCAATATGAAGGGCTCTTTGGGTTTATTTTTTCAGGATTTGGTTGTTCTCCGCTCTTTTCCATTGAATTTTGTTAGTAAACAATTATTTTATTTATATGTTTTCTAGAAAATAGATATTTCTACTATAATAGGATAAAAACTCGATTTTCGAAAATTTTATAAATAATATCAAAATTTCCTAATTACTATATCTTATATTCTAAAGAAATCTAACTTTATTAAAGAATAATGTAATTATTCCCTTTTCTATATTATACAATTGGATATTTCTTATACTAATTTTTTATAGTACAATTGTTGAATTAAGACTAATTCTAGATTTTATTTTTCTATGATTTTTTTTATAATTAAACTCTCTTGATATAATATGGGGATTAATTGGACTTTATAAATACTAGTCAACTTAGTTCATAAAGAGTCACTCAGAGTAACTCTTTTAGAAATATTTAAAAAAACTCTAATTTTTCATTGTTTAAACATCCAAGGTGGATTTGTAATATATGCAAACAAACTTTTACTAGAAATTGGAATGCGAAACGTCATTTCAAAACCCACCATGAGAGTATATTTGACTCTATTATTTTTTTTAATGAGTACATGACGGTGACTAGGACAACGATTAAAACATATCCCACCTTGCATAATCAGAATGTTTATTCATACAACAATATCCACTAACCACATAAAGAAAATTTGTTTTTTGAGGATAATTCACCTCTGAAACCTACCATTAATCCAAACTTGCTATCAACACAAACTCCGAAAGATGATTATGCAAAGCTGGAAATGTTGTTATCAAATATATTAATCAACCTAGCACCAAAATATGAAGAAATTGCACACCTTTTATCACATACTCCTGAACCAAATAAGACACAGATCCTAGGAGGTATCGTAAGTAGGGCAGTATATGATGATAATCCTGTTAGATTCATAAATAACAAATTAAAAGAGTTACGGAAGACTATGTTATATAATAAGATGCTAGATGCGGCATCAGTCTTTCATAGTTCAGATAGACAATCAACCAAGGAGCATTTAAAAAAGGAAATAAGAGAACATGCGTTATATTAACCATCTAATCTGTTAATGGTAATTGATAGTAGTAAAATTATTCTAATTATTGGCTACGTTTAGAAATTAAGCTACTTAACTATAATCTGACCATATAAGTTGAAATCTATCATTACTTTCCCTATCATAACTTCCAATATCCTTTGATAGCGTAACTATATCTTTCAATATTTGTGATTATTATGATGCGAAAAATAAACTCCGACTCACATTACAATCGAAGATCACTTTATAAAAGGATTTACTATTTAGAAATTTTTATATCTACTATCGATTCAGTTTATTTTTGGATAAATATTCAGTAGATGCCTATCAAAACCTAATATGAAATCTTCCATTTATATTATCCCGGCTAGATTCAGAGTTACAATAATTGGAACTGTATACAGTTTCCCTTGTGCCTTGGTAGCTCAGCCTGGTAGAGCGTTTCCTTGGTAAGGAAAAGGTCGCGGGATCAAATCCCGCTCAAGGCTTTTCATTTTCGTCAAAATATGATGAATTTCAGATGAATAATATGAAAAAGACAATTATTTCAGATACTTTAAGAAACTATCATAACACCCTTACCAAAAATAGTAAGAGCCTTACTAAATATGGTAAGGTTTCAGAACAAAGGAATCGCTCTACCAGGCTGAGCTACCAAGGCACAAGGGAAACTGTATACAGTTTGATATACAGTTCCATGTCAAAATGGTTAAAAAATAAATCTCACAAATTCCAAATTCTTATGCAAACATTTTGATATATTGTACGATAACAGGATTGATAAATGAGGAGTCCTGTAAATCTACTTCATTATAAAAAGGGACCTCGCTAAAGTAAAATAATACTACTTTTTTTAGTTCATAAATTTGTAATAAATGTAATGTATAGACAATTACAATCCATTTAAAAGATATATTTGTGATTTATGGAAGGAACAATTAAATTATATGTCCATGATTACCAATAGCGGTTCTAAATAAGAGTCTTATTATAGATAGACTTCTAAAATAGTATTTAGATTTTTTAGTATTCGATAAATTATATAAAAAGGAATTAAAAATTAATGAATAAATGGGAGTGATCTCATTCTGATATTACGAATATAAAATTTATACTAAAATTTAGATTAGTAGCAGGTTATAGTTCTTCTTTAATAACATTATAAAAATTAAAGTTTATCATCATGGGAAAGAGAATTTGATATACTTTCGTTTACGGCATTAATTAATTTAGATATTGATACACGTTTTTTGAGAATGTTGAATTTATAATTGTATTTGAAATCTTTGAAATTACTTAATAATATTACATTTAGTTTTGGATTTACTTCTAAGAGTTTGGTACTAAGAAATAACGCATTTATTTTGGGCATTTTGTCGTTAATAATTAATAATGAATATTCATTAGAATTTTCCTTAATTTGTTGATATGCCAAACTTGGGTCAGTGAAACTCGAAACATTATAGCCACTCATTTGTAATGCCTCGCTAAATAGATTTAATAAATCTGGATCATCATCAATTATGGCAATAGATTTAGTAAACATCTCTATACATTCACTGTAAAAAATGTATTTAAGGTAATTTGTATTCCTTTTTGAAATTTGCTTATAAAAGATTTAAAGTAGATAAAAAACGCCATAAATAACCATAATAAAGATTAATTGAGCCTAATATAATATTACTGTATAAACATCTCTGTTTAGTCTTTAATTCAAAAGGACTGCAAACTTATTCGCATAATAATCTAAAACATTTAGTTAAAATTAAATATATAAAAAAATTATTAATTAAAGATTATCAATAAATTAAGTATTATCAATTGCTGATATAAATCTCAACACAGGTTTCCAGTTATTGATAAATATAATATGCAAAACTATTGAATTTACCAACTCTTAAAAATATCTCAACAAATATGGAAAAATCATCTTTGTCATATTCTGGACAGGTCTAATTTAGTATCATTCAACTCTCTGGTTTGTTTATTTAGGCAATGTCAGTGTATTAACACTATCAGATTAATTAAGTTTACAGATTTTTTAATCTATTAAGAATTAAAATATGTTACTATTTTTCCTCCCTAATAAGATGGGAGTAGAATTTTCATAGTTTATAACTATACCGGATCAGTATGTCCCAACCTCGGTTATTCTATAAAGATATTATGATCAAATCATTAAATATTATCATTCATATAGTATATTACACATAATCCTGCCAACAACGATCAATGACGAAAAGCCTACTACTCATTGTAATTGCTCCGAACTAGTAGGAGTAGTAGGCTATGGTGATGAATAAATTATTTATTTAAAAGAAGGATTAGTATTTACTCTTATATATACCGGAAAAAGGATTTGAAATAATTTAAGGAGAGAATGATATGAAAGACAACAGTTAAGGAACACACTAAATCACTAAAAAATAGATATTACATCATATGGAATTGCACCTACGGAACTAATTGATTAAATGATTATATGATTTTCTTCATGATCTATTTATCTTAAATATCCAATTTTATAATTGCTAAAATTATAATAAATTATTAGCTAACCATTAGCATTTTTAACTTTGTATTCCAGATTTTATTCATATTAATATATCATGTATGCTCTCTATTGTATAAAAATATGAAGGGAATCATTTTCGATATGGATGGTGTTTTAATAGATGCAATGCCCTTTCACGCCGAAGCAATGAAAATTGCCATAAAAGAGGAAACTGACTACGAAATAGACAAAAAAATAGTTTATCAATTAGAGGGTATGCCTTCAAACCAGTTGATAGAGGAGATATTTAAAACAAATAATATAAACAAAGAACTCGATCACAAATTAATAGAAAAAATTAGTGAACGAAAAAAGCAGATATTTAAAGAAATTGAAGATACCCGACTTATTGAAGGAGTTTACGACCTCATTAAAGAATTAAACAGATGTAATTGTTTAAAAGCAATTGTGACGGGTGCAGCAAAGAAAGAGATAGAACTAACTATTGATAAAATGGTCGGGTTAAAGAATTTTGACGTAGTAATTTCAGGAGAAGATGTTGAAGCGGGAAAACCTGATGCTACACCGTTTGTATTAGCATTGCAAAAAATGAATATAAAATCGTCAGATTGTATAGTAGTAGAAAATGCTCCCTTAGGAGTTGAAGCAGCGAACAAAGCAGGTATAAAGAGTATAATATTACTCAATAATACTCCTCTGGAAATTTCGTCTGATTTTCATAACGTTATAACAAAAGAAACAAAAATCTTTCGAGATACTAAATCTACGATCGATTTCTTAAGGAAATGGTGTTGTAGTGAATAATGATTTGTTCATCAAAACTTCTTTATAAGAAATTATATGTTTAGGTTCTGTGGATTTTACTATACAGATTAGCTGTAAATACCAGTATTCTAACATTTATTTATAAATTAAGTGGACTTAGAGTAACCAAGTAAAGATAAAAGATTAAATAATTACAAGGGTAAAGTATTATCTCGGATCTACACTATTATTAGAATCGTTAGTTAAATTTCATTTCATTTTCAATATTTTAAGTAATACGATTTGCAATTAATATAGTAAAATAAATATCTTTTTTAATATTGGTAACTATTAGTTCGATAAGGTTTTGTCATTTCAACTACAATATCATAACAACTTTTGCATACGACTTTATTTTTAAATACATTCTTTAATAGTTTATTTTCATTTTTTTCATTACAATAGATGCATACAAGATATTCAATAGGTTTGTTAATATTTTCCATTCTAGATTATTTGTAATATTATAGCCTGCTATTTAAAATAATTATTTTATTTTATTTGAATTAAATTTTTTTTCTTATTCTAGCTTCCTAGTATAGTATGTAGATAATAATTTAAAGATGTAGTAAAGTTAATTTAGTAAACACGTTTACTGGTGTGATAGAACCCAATCATTAATGAAACAATTAATTTGAACTAGTAATACCTTACGATAATTCATTTCTAGTAAACAAATGTCTCTAAACTGATTTTGCAAATGTTTTCGCTACATTAACTTATTATAATAAATTAATGTTTCTATAAGTTGTTTACTGAACCCTTGATATCTGTTTTCCAAACTCTTCAAGATTTACTTACCGTATCAGATACTTTTCAAAATGATATAATTACCTCCGTCATTGCATTATTCGTAGTTATTGATCCCATCGGCAACATCCCTTTGTTCATAGCATTCACAAAGAAGTTAGAAAAAGCAGAACACAAAACTGTATCCAAAACTGCTATAATAACAGCAGCAGCGTTATTACTTCTTTTTGGAATAGCAGGAACTCAGATTTTAGGACTATTTGGTATTACTATATTCAGCTTCATGATAGCTGGGGGCACATTATTATTTATAATCGCAATAGAATTGTTGACATATGGAGAATGGAGATTTGTAAGCAAAGTTAAAGAAGATATAGGAGTAGTTCCTATAGCTTTTCCATTATTAGCAGGACCTGGATCTATCACCGCTGTGATAATATCGTATCAAACATCAGGATTTTTAATTACTTTTTTTTCTATTATAATAGTAATGACAATAACATATGTTATTTTGCGTATGGTTAATCCAATTTACAAGATACTTGGTAACCGAGGCTCAATGATAGTTTCAAGGGTATTTGCAGTTATAATAGCTGCAATCGCGGTAGAGTATATAGTCGAGGGAATAAAAAACCTTTTTGTCACCTAGGCTGCCATAGCCTCAAATATATTATTGTAATATATGTTACACTATTTTACTAATTAAATTATAGCTAATCAATTAATTTTATTAAGTCCAATATATGAAAAAGAATAAAAACGATATAGGAGGAAGAATTTTAATATTTCCAAGAAATAATATATATTTATTTTATAAATAATATCAAATCAAAATAAGTTGTTGATCAGAAAATAATGGATGTTGTTATTGAACATCTTTTATGCTTTTGTGAGTGAAGATGTGAAATTAACAGAGTCCATTCTTGATGATTGTTCCTCATTGGACATGTTATCGGTATTCTCAATTCTTGAAGGGAGGTCTGTATTAAGAATATTATTAGAACTTTTACTTTGTAATATTTTATCTATCACAATAGTTAATTTTCCATTATAGTCTCCAAAATCGACATTCAGATTTGTCCTACCCTCAGTTCCAGATTGTGCAGTTTTTTTCCATACTTCAGTACCATTTGCATCGTATATAATGATATCATAACTTTGTATTGGGACTACTCTCTCTAATGTAGAAGGGTCTGAAAGACCTGCTGAACTTAAGGTGTCACCAGTATTATTTGATTCTACATTAGGTATTGTTTGAGGGGTTTGCTTAGGCAAAGTTGAATTTAAAAAGACAATTTCTAAAGGAAAATTAGATGGATCAGAAGTAAGTGATGATTTCAATTGTATTAACAAATTTCCTTTTTCTGATGTTTTCTCAGAGACAAGAGAATCCAATTTCCAATTTTCCAGCTTCTCATTTTGTGAGAAAACTTGGTTGCCAATAAATATAGGAACTATGCTGCAAATTAATAAAAACATAATGGAAGTATGTATCTGCATAATGGATTATATTCAACATTTAATATAAGTATATCTTTAATCAAAATATTTTATTAATAATGAAGGGTATACTACACAAAACAAAAATTTATCATCAAATGATAGAATAAAATGAGTAAGATGATAATGTCGTTACTTTAAATGTCAACTTTTATAATATTTATATACAGTTTGAAAGGTTTATTTTATAAAATTTATATAAAAGATTGAAATAATTATCTAAATTTTTCCATATTTTTATATTATTCCAAAAAATAATAATGAAATAAATTATAGTATGAAAAAACTTTAATTATTCTAGAATTTATTTATCTATATATATAGTATAAAATACTTCTAAGTGTATATGTCCAAGGCAATTGATAATGAGGCTAAACAACTAATTCTCTGTATTGTTGTTACAACAATTTCCATAGCATCTATGGGTTCATACCTTAGTGCTATAGCACAAGAAGGAAATATAATTAAGTTATCTGATATTTCGGATAATTTCAAAGCCCTCCTCGTCAATAATCAATCTCAGATAACTAATCAAACTGCAATAGCAATAGAATCTCTGCAAAATGAAGAAAGAACACTTTCTGTTAATGCTCTAGAAAACCTTCCACGAGGAAGTACGCTCATAAATACTATTGTTAATGCCCCTATGAAGATTTATCAACTAGAACAAATTGGAAAAATAGTTGAAAATGGCTTGATGGTTAACCAAACTTCTTAATTTTATATTACCTAAAAATATAGTTTCACTTATAAAAACACTAAATCATTATTTTTATTATTCACTTATTTTTATGTGATTAGCTTTTTTGTATTTTTGTTGTTTACAATTATACATTTGATAGTTTGAAACGTAATTTTGTTGTGGTTTTACAATTGTTTAACATATTATTTTTTTAATGGAAGAGGAAGGAGTAAAAAATACAATGGATCACATTGTGACGGTGCATCTTACATAATCATGAATGATCAATAATGCGGAAAATAAACAAATGCAAACAATTCAGAAAATCAAATTGCAAGAAATAAACTCGAATCTGTAATAAATTGCAACTAATTACAATGTTGAGGAGCATTTAATCTAAATACTAAACAAAACACCCAATTCATAGTTTTTTTCATAATGGTAAATTTGTTGTTATAGTTACAGATTAGTACATAATATTTGATAGTGATTAAACGATGTTGATTTGAAGAATTTCTATAAATTAGTTAACTACAAAAGTAACTCTGTATAAATAAAATTATGAGTGCAGTTAGCGAAATAATGTCTAAAAAACATGTAATTAGTATAGAATCAAATTTTGACGTAACTGCATTGGATATTACTAAATTAATGGTAAAAAATAAAGTAGGTTCAGTTCTTGTAATCGACTCCAAAAATTTTCCAATAGGAATAATTACAGAAAGAGATATCATAAAAAAGGTTTGTGTCACAAATACTTTACCTAATGAGATGAATTTAGATAAAGTAATGTCTTCTCCAGTAATTACAATAATGTCTTATGATTCAATTGAAAGTGCAGCACAAAAAATGACTGATTACAAAATAAAACGGCTCCCAGTCTTAGAAGAGAATCATCAGATTGTAAGTATTTTAAGTTTAACGGATATAACCAAACATTTATCTAAAATTATGGTTAATGACTACAATAGATTTGGATTTTTAAAGTCTATTGTTGAATCTGGGTAAATATCATAATCAATTCTGTTAAAATTTTAGGATCTCTTAGAAACTACAATATACTTATCACGAATTATTACCTATGAAATTACAATTCATTTTTAACATGAATTTA
>DASUZI010000139.1:0-35722 GCA_036376955.1 Nitrososphaeraceae archaeon | reverse complement strand
TTTAAGTTGCATGGTATTTATTTTTATAGTAGTGGTTTTATAACAATGGTTACTTCCCCCCGAAAAGAAAATTCCAGAACGATTACAAACAGAAAGGGCAATTCTAAATTCAACGATCTGATCTTTATTTTAAATCCTAACTCTCAAGGTGGAAATACTGGAAAAAACTGGGACGAAACTTATTCAAAAATAAAAAAGTATCTTCCTATTAAACATCAAATTATGTTCACAAAAAAATCAAATGACGGAACACTTATGACACGAAAGTTGCTGAAAGAAGGATATAAAAATATAGCTGCTGTAGGAGGAGATGGTACAATTAATGAAGTTGCAAACGGTTTTTTTCATAATCGATCTAGTAGAAATAATTCTGTGACTAATTTTAGAGATTTCAAACCTACATCCCAATTAAAGCCACTTAATCCTGATGGTGTATTGTATATTATTCCATCTGGAAGTAGAAATGTACTTGCAGCATCATTGCGATTACAATATGAAGGTATTGAATCCTTTATGCATATAAACGAGATGAAAAAAAGTAAAATCGATGTAATAGGAGTTACAACAGCTGACAAGGATGATCCTACTTTAACTCATAATAGGTTAGTCTTAAATGCTGCAGAAATAGGTGTAGGAGCTGAAATAATCGATAGATCAAAAAAAGTTAGAAATAAAGTAAAAAACCGACTTATATCTACTGTTGCAGGTATAATTTCTACCGTTCCCACATATGAGAGTAATTCATGCGAAATAATTTTAGATAATGACAAGACGATCTCTCCTAGTCTTACTATGGGTATAATTGCTAATGGTCAATTCTTGGGTGGAGGATTTAACGCAGCTCCAAAAGCTAATATGTCAGATGGTCTAATGGACCTCGTTATCCTAAAGGATTCAGGAAGTCTTAAAATGCTTGATAAATTTGTTAGTTTGAAAGGTGATGATGGTTATACTGAAGAAGATAATATCCTCTATTACCAAGTATCACAGGTTACCTTACTTCCCAAAGAAAGAGATATGACTGTTAGCCTTGATGGTGAACCGGTAGGGATACTCCCAGCTTCATTCAGGATATACCATAATGCGTTATCTGTAAAAGCTAATACTCAAGATTCATTAAGTAACATTCAGAATCAAAACTAAGTTATTCTTTATTGAGTTTGTTATCGGGTTTAAATAGCCAATAGAATATCAAATTATATGTATATTTTACTCACCAAATGATTTTTTTAAAGGTATATTCTTTATGATATAAAATATGAAGTAATCACTTATTTAATATTTATCAACTGACTATTATTATCCAAATATAAGATTCATGGTGTGCTTACTAGGTTCGAGCTTTTAAAGCATTATATAAAAAACTCAATAATATGTTCAGAACGGACAAAGAACATCATATTCTTGAATATTGTGGCTGGTATTTCTATTCATCTATTATGTTGTTATTATTAACGGATATAAATTTTAAGTTATATTCTAGAAAATATGTATATATTGATATAGACAATTATAACTGTATTTATAAATTCTACTCTATTAGTTAGAAAAAGGTAAAATATTTCATAGTTTAGAAATCAATACTATTAAGACAAGCACATTTTTAGTTTTACAACATATTATAAATCAGTTCTATTTATTATAATTGTTTCTTGTATTTTTATTTGGATAAATCAATCAATCAAAATCACCGCTCCTATAATAATAACTATTTTTGCTTCTTTTTTAATATTATATAAAAATAGAATAGTATAATCACATAAAAATATTTAACTTAATTTAAAATTACCCGATTGCAGACCATCGAATTTTATAATATTGAGGTTCAGTAATATATTGTATTAAATTGTCTTTCCAAAACTGTCAATACGACTTCAATAAAGATAAAATAAATATTAACAAATAACAATCAAAAATAATACTAAAAATTTTTAAAAAAAATTAGGAAATCTCTATAGAGATTATCATTATATTTTATTAATAGAAGATGTTTCATAATTTTGATCTATATCCTTTTTATTTAGTTTGAGGGTGATAGATCCACTAATTATACTTACAATATCAAGTCTTGGAATTTCATATTTTATTTCTCTATTATCCATTTCGTTCTTTACAATGAAAGATTCTGCAAATGCAGCTTCTACCTTACCAATTCTTATCCCATCAGATGAATAAACAGTACTATAATTTACTTTATCATCGCTATGGATCTTACCTTCATAAGGGTATTCTGACATATATTATTAATATACTTCATTAAAAATAAGGATTAAATATCAAAGTTAATTTTGAAGGGTTGTGTATAGAAGCATTTATTTATTAATCACATTCTTACCAATAACAATAAATTACTCTATATAACGAAATTTTTAGTAAATGATATAACCTTAAAGTATTAGTAGGAATATTGTGTGATTCCACAGTATAATAAGAAAAATATACTCTTATTTTGTATATGTATCTATATGGCTTCCAAAAAGAAATTATATTATTATTATTATCTGGTTATTGATTTAGAAGGTTCTTCATCTCAATATATTCCATTAGACACTCAAATCGAGAAATTAGAAAAATTGAGGCTTTGTGTTAATAAAATTTTAAACCCCAAATCTGAGAGACAACATCACCGAAAGAAAATAAGATATATAAACTCAACAGGTGATGGTTATTTTATTATTTTTGATATAGGGGAAGATGCTTTAAAATTTTCGATTGATCTTCACAAATATTTAAATTTACACAATAGAAAGATTAGAAATAATAAAGTTTACAGCTCAAAAGAAATTGACTCAAAAACAATTATAGTTAATACAGGAATTTCCTGTGGAATTAGTAAACCTATTAAACAAATAGACGGACAAATAGCTTATTGGGGTTCTGATGTTATATTAGCTCATAGAATTGTTGAATTTGCCAAAGGAGGTTATATATTGTGTAGTTCGGATGTATACAGAAATATGAAAAATATTAATTTTGGTGAATTTATCGACCTTAAATATTCTACAAATTTTAAACATAATTTAAAAACAGATATGTATTTATTTTATAATAGAGAAGATAAAGAAAAGTTTGAAAATATAAATATTCACCTTCTAAGATGAAAGTAGGTATTTTCTAAAAACTTTTTAAAAAAAACGTTAATTGATCACAATTAAAAATATTGTTGAATATTGTTTTTAAAGAGCATTAACCTATTTTGACCAAATTTATAGTTCAGAAATTTATAAAAATCAAACAAGATAGAATATTGTTACACTTGTATGAGTTTATCACACACTCTAAACGACCTGTGTCTTTACCTATCGTCATTCTAGAATCTGTAAAACTTGTAATTTATATTGTTGGTTCTAAATTTTTCAGTAATTGTTAAAGTATTGGTTTTGGGATTAATCATCATACAACACCATATAAAATATAACCCAAATCTTAATCTTTAGGAATCATCATTATAAATTCTTACATCAATAAGACCTAGAATAAATGGTATCAGCTAATGAGATAAAGTTCGTATTTTATAGATATTTTAGATAATTTACATAGTTTAATACTTTTGATATATTTTAATCGAATAGAAAATTTTTAAATAAGTCAAAATAATTTGTAATTTTTGAGGTTGAATACATAATCTAATAGGAAATAAAAAAATGTATATTGTCTACCTCTATGAATCATAAATTTAACAATTATCAGGAGATTAACGTCGATCACTAGTAGGATATGGATATTCCATTTGGCGAGCAGTAGCCTGTCCTACGCTTGTCCCAAAGAAATGACTTACAATACGAAGAGCTAAATCTATTCCTGCGGAAACTCCTGCAGATGTAAATATTGGTTCGGTCAATGTAAACCTTACATTTGTTAAAATTCGTGAATTTGGTGCAGATTCTTTTAGGAAATCAAAAGCTCTCCAATGAGTAGTTGCATCTCGTCCGTCTAACAGACCTGCTTTTCCAAGAAGGCTTGATCCAGTACAGACTGAAGCAATTAATTTATCATCAGAATATTGATCACTAATCCATTTTAAGAGAATTTTATTTTTTGATTCTTTACGTGTACCCCATCCACCAGGTATTATCAATATATCCAAATTTTGATATTCACTAATAGTTATATCAGGAGTCAGACGTAGCCCGCCTATTGCGATAATTTGTTTGTTCGTTTCAGCTATTAAGTATACCTTAAATGGTGATGATTCTCGTAGTCGTTGCTCATCATTTAAACGAGTTACAGCAAAAACCTCAAAAGGTCCTGCAACATCTAAGATCTCTACATCGTCAAAAATAAGGATCCCTACATTTAATGGAATCTTTTTAACCAATGTAAAATTTATCATAAATTACCTTTTTAAATTTTAAGCTCAATAAAAAAATAAATATTTCAATAAAAGTCTAATCATAATTTTATTTTATATTTCTCATTTGAGGTTGATACCGAAATTATTTTGTATATTCTCAATTATTTTACTAGCTACTATTGAAATACATATATATTTGAAAAAGTAAATAATAATAGGATAAATGTAACATAACAGCATAAGATTTATTCTAATGAGTTTGATATAATTAATTTTTCTTTATCTAAACCAATTCTTCCAAAATGTTGAAAAACTATCAGGAGCAAAATCAACGAAATAATCTGGTGACTTATCAAGAAATGTATTATTCACTCTAATCATTGATGAAACTAGATAATTAAAATTAGAGGGATTTCCAATAAAAATTGGATCAATAAATACTTGAATCTTGTTTGTTGGCATATCTGAAATTTTTGATAAAGGCAATGTATAGACATTGTTAGTGTTATTAAAAATTGCTAAATACCAACCAGCTTCCTTATTTCCAAAGTTAGAATTTGCTCCAAAATTTGGAATAATGATAGTATATAATTGAAATTCTTTGTTAACAGGAAAAGCATCATTACCTTCAGAAGTAGAAATATAAATTAACCATAGATACACTGTCTCATACTTTTCATTTGTGTTAGCATCTCCAGCCAACTCAATGGTAAATAAAATTTTATTATCATTTATTTTATTTACTTCAGCAGCAAGAATATCATGATAACCTCGAACCTGAGGAGCTACTGCTTTATGTAGAGCAACGAGTTTGGTATCATTCTTGACATCTTTAATTTTACTATTGCTATCTGGTTCCTGAAATACATTCACGAATATACCTGTGTTTTGTGATGGAACTTTAGTTATTAGAAATGAAAATATAAATAATGCTATCAAAGTAGCCATTACAATGATACCAATATGAATTTGTTGCATATTGATTGAATTAGATCTTATTTTGATACTTAACTTTAGCGCACAATGAGTTTACAGCATATAACCTTGAAGACTCAAAGTTGTATTGTAATAATATTGATTAAGTTTCCATTTTGGGTTAAAAGAAACATAATGTCCCAAAAATATTTTTCCATTGTTTTCTTGTGGACAAATAAAAGTTTTAACGATTAAATTATAAAGAGATAACTTTGTTGATTCAATTTCATAAAAGTTAGTATATCTGGTGAAACTTTACACCTTCCTTTTTCCATAACATCTATTTTTTAAAGTGCATTTTTAGATAGAGTATCCATATTTCTATTAATAAATACATTCAAATCTTCTTTTTACAATAGGCATAACTTTTCAAATTGGGCGAACATATTTTAAACTCGAAGTCATAGGTTTGTAATAATAATATCTGAAGTTCTCTTATTCGAAAAATTTTCCCTGAATAATCTCATGCATCTAAAATTATTCTTATTTTGTAGTTTTTAATTTATTTCTTGATTGTTTTTGTTTTAGTGGTAGTTGATATTTTTTATTAATTATCTTCATAATGTCATCTGCCATAGATTCTAAATCCTCATTATCAAACATGTCTTCTGTTCCAAAATGCCATTCTTTCAATACGTTGTTGATATCTTCTCTTACGTCAGTTATTGTTGATGGCGATGGTGGTAGTGTTGTTGTTGCTATCATCTTTGATAATATCATCATTCAATCAAGTTGGTTTAAACATCAGTTTAAAGTAATTCAATAAACGTGTTTTCCATTCATTACTGTTATTTTTCTTCATTCCTTTAATTTTCATATTAGTATATTGTTGTCGATTTATAGATTAATGTTTTAAACTCTAAATAAATTGATAAATAAATAAATAAACTAAAACTAGAATAATTGAAGTAAATTTTACTTCTTATTTTCAAAATCATATTTAATCGAATCTAATCAAACTTTTTTAGATAAACTTTTTTTGAGTGATGTTAACAGTAGAAATTTTTTCATATATTTTTTTCCAAAACTTAAACAAAATTCAATATATCTAAATAATGAAGATACTTCTACTAAGATATATTGTCTGCTACTACTATCTTCTATTGAGATTTACTATAATCCCAAGTCGAATAATAACTTGGTGTGATTTCGTGTGATTTCTAAATTTATCAGACTTCCATTCTTTGTTTCATCTATAGCCCATTTTGCCATCGGATCTTCAAAACTTTCCACATATCTAGGCATTACCTTCTCCGTAATCTGAATATTGTGAGAAATGTCTTCATGGATTTTGACTTTTCTCTTGCCTATTACTCCTTTGTAGGGTGTATTAGGATCATCAATACAGTAGGATAAAACATTCCTTGTTGTTCTTAAGTTATGAACTTTCTTTGTAAGGCTGTAATATAGATTTTGTTAGATTCCATCTCAAAGTAATTTCCAGTAGGACTTAGACTTGGATCTTCTTTCTCATCAACCATTCCTAGATGGAAAATGATATGTCGAGATCTCAAGAATATGTAACTATTAAATTATTATGCCAAAGAATCATATTTATAACAGATTTCGATCAATAAGATTTTTATAAAATAATAAATGAAAAAATTATTCCATTAATTAAACAATCGTCTATCACTATTAAAAGAATGACTAGCCAACCATAACCCTACCTGTCATCCATGGATGTATTGAACAGTGATAACCCAATTCTCCTGGCGTATCAAATACATTTTCAAATGTGTCCCCTGGAGATATAGGACCTGCGTCAAATAAGTTATTATTAGCAGTAACCGTATGAGGCGTCATATCCTCGTTTGTCCATGAAACGATGCTTCCTGGCATAACATTAATTGCACGTGGTGCATATGGTTCAAAATTGCCTTCATCTGCTGCTCCTAGTGTTATTATTACTTCTGAAGCTTGTCCTTGTTGGGAAAAGGAGATTGTTGGACTGGACAAAATTCCAAAAGTTAGTAGCACACTACTTATCATGGTACTTAACGTCAAAAGTTTTGTTATATACATATTCGTCTTTCTTTTATCCTGTTATAACTATAAAAATTTTAGTTGAGTATGTTTTAGTAAATATGATATAGAAAATATTTAGGTAGATTATTAATTTAAATTAGTTATTTCATTTTATTCTTTTTTGTTTATATATTATTTTTTAATCGTTGTTTATGTCTAATATACATCAAGAAAAGATTATTCCTATGGTTCTATTTGCCCTCTCTTTCTCTTACTAGTGTGCTTCTAATTATATTTGACATATAACTTCTTTGCAAGTATTCATTATCGGTCGAACAATACCATCGTTTAGAATTGCTACAGTATTAGAAGAAAAAGAATGGGACAACTTTAGAAAATATCTAAATATTAATAATAGTAACAAAAATCATGACAACAAAACATTTAAAGAAATGATCTCAATAGGAAATTTGTATAACTAAGTTCTAATGCTGTTAATCCCAACAGAATACATCCTATCATGATGTCAATATTATTACATCATTACAAGATATTAAATGAACGTGAATTCGAAGATGATCAATGATAATGACAACAATAATGATATTAATGATTATAATAATAATTTCAATTCAACAGTATTGAAACAGGAACTAGATAAATGGTATAAATTTTCTTTTGTATTGAGGAAAAAAAATCGAATACTATTTGAAGAAATGTTACGATCGTCATACAAATATTCAAGAGCGATAGAAGTAAGAGGAAAAGAAAATTCTACAGAATTCTTGTTGATGTCAATATTTGATCAATATAAAATACTACTAAATTCTTCTTTTCTAAATAAACTAGTTGTTATTTTTGAATAAATATTAAGGCTAATTCGATAAAGAGGTATAAATATTTTAAAATTCTGTATATTCCTTCAAATTATGAGGTTCTATTCTTCTTTGTTATTCATTAGGAAATACATAGAACAAAAAACTAATACATTTTTAAAAAATATTTTTTGCTTTCCAGTGATAAGATAATGTATTGGAGTATTATTTAGGTTGTTCTGGATGGAGTTATGACGGATGGAAAGGACCATTCTACCCAAAAGATCTAGATAATAAATATTGGCTTTCATACTATTCTCAAATTTTTGATTTTGTTGAAATAGATTCTACCTTTTATAGATTTCCCTCTAAATTCATGGTTGACAACTGGAAGAAAAGGACACCAAATAATTTCAGATTTGCTGTAAAATTTCCTAAAGTTATTACTCATGATAAACGTCTCAAAGATGTTGGAAAAGATATAGAACAATTTTATGATGTTATGGAACCACTATATGATAAATTACTAGTATTTTTGATTCAGTTACCTCCATCTCTACAGATTTCAGAAGGGCTAGAATTGATAAAGAATTTACACTATCTATTAGATCCGTCTTTCAGATATGCTATAGAGGTAAGACATTATAGTTGGTTTAATGAACTCTTTTATAATTATATAAAAGACAATAATTATTGTCTTGTATGGAGTCAACAAGATATTGTGATTACTCCTCCAGTGGTGACTACTGATTTTGTATACTTGAGATTAATTGGAGATAGAAGTATCGATGAAAAAGACTTTGGTAAAATAAAAAAAGATAGAACAAAAGAAATAGAAATATGGTCCAAGATATTGGAAGATGATGACAGAAAAATAAAGGATCTAAATATGGCTATAATCGCTGCAAACAATCATTATGCTGGTTTTGGTCCCATGACTGCAAAGTTATTTTCAGAAATGATGAATTTGAAAGATCATATCAAACCATTTCCTATTTTAGATTATAAAATCTATTCTCAGAAAATTAGTACAAGTGAAAAAGAAAATTATAGAATATACAAACAACGATATTCAAAACCAAGACAAACTGACATTTCAGAATTCTTCAAATAGCACAAAATAATTGGAATTTGGTTAATCACTCAATGAGATAATTATTTAATAATAATAGTGATTAACAATATGGTTTAGCCCATTTCTCATTTGAAAATTCTGACTTTTCACAAACCTGTATCTATAATACCTAGATTATTATCCATTAATTGTTCATTAAGATTTTTCCCATCACAATATACAACTCCAATTTCTCTTCCAAAACTACCTCGTCTTTGACCATCATCAATGTCTACTTCTGCACTTTCTCCAAGATATAATTTTACAACAAATTGTGTTACTTCTTTAAAGTCTGGATCACCTCTTTCTGAAGTGTCTACCAATGATAAACGAATTCGCATATCGTTGATGTCTAAGGTATCTCCATCAATCACAGGATAAACTTTTCCAGCAAGTTCAATTTCATCTGGTAAGGAAGATTTGGGAAGAGTAGTTCTGATACATCTTTTTTATCGTTATCTCTTGCATTTCCGTTATTATTACCAAAAAATTGGTTTAAAGGATCATTAGATTTGTCGTCATAATTTATTCTCATTATTGTTTTTTGTATTTGTGAATTCAAAATATTTGTTGTCGTTTTAGAATCATTACCAGTACTAACGAAGAAAAAGGATAATAAAAGGTACTATAGCTGCAGAATAAGATACCATAAATTTAGATAGATAATAAAAAATAGATAAAAACTTAAAAGTTATAAATATTATTTAATCTAAATATTTCTTAAAAGTAATAATATGAAGTAATAAAGATATAAAGAGTAGTAAATATAAATACAGTAAAGAACTACATTTATTTTACATTTTTGACTATAGAAAATAATGATTGGTATAAATTAAGCATTATTAGATCATTATTAAACTATAAATGAAAATTTCAGAATTATGTAAAATGATTGAAGATTCTATTCATTCTGGAATATATCCATTACAAGATCAACATCAGGAACATTTCAGAAATTTAGTAAAAGTGATAAATAGATCAGATTCTGAAGATTTGAAAAGCAGTGACATCAAAATAGAAATCAGAATACAAAATCTATACACCATAAACAACTATGTACCTAATATTCAACACCTACCAGGCGTAATTGAAATAGATGTATTAGATTCTTTTAAAATGGTATGTAGACGTTTAGAAAAAGTATTATAGATACATCTAGTAATAGTTATTCCAAGGATTTAGAACCTAGAAGAAGAGGTTATATAAAAATATAGATCAAAAAATCAGAACAATTAAGGAAAAGTAACTGAAAATAGATCATACCAATCTTATAGATTAATTTTATTTTCAGATTAAAAATTTCATCCAGTTTAGTCAATGTGCTATGCACTACAATGATGCATTCTATAAGCGAAATTTTACTTTTCTAATTATAACTCAATTATTGTCAAATAAGAATGTCAATAACTTCTGGTATACGATCGCTGTTTTCTCGATAAATGGGGAATGACCTGCATCATCAATCACCAAAAGTTTTGCATCTTTGAGAATTTGTCCAAATTTGTAAATGTGATCAATGGGTATAAGATTATCTTTTTCACCCCATATTATTAAGCAAGGAATATTTTTAATTTCTTTTAATTTCTCTAAGTCAATAGAAGTTGTTGTACTATTTATGAAAGCAGACTCAAAGGCATGTTTTGCTCCAGGTTTTTCAATTACTGAAATAAAGATATCCACAATAATTGGTAGTAATCTATATTGTATTGCCAATAAATTTTCAAAGACCTTTTTCACTTTACTGTACCTTAATTTAGGATCAGTTTCCATAGCTGCATCAAAATATTGTTCTAGTAATGGAGTAGGTCCATTAAGCATGCCTGATGAATCTATCAATACAAGTTTTTCAATATTTTCTTTATTCTCTATCGCATATTCAACCGCTATATATCCTCCTAAAGAATGTCCTATTATTGTTATTTTATCTTGATAGTTTATTCCAATTTGTCTAAGAAAATTTTTTATAAATTGAGCAAAATAGCTTATTGTATAATTTAATTTGGGTTTATCGCTTTCACCAAATCCTATTAAATCAACAGCTATAGTATGAAAATGTTCAGATAATGCTTGTGGAATATCCCTCCATACAATAGGAGATGAACCAAGACCATGAATAAATAGGATATGCTTTTGTTTATCTTTTCCGTATTCATCGTATCTGATTTTAAATCCTTCTTCTAAATTAATATACATATATAAAATAATTATCATGGAAATTTGGTTAATATAATTGATCAGTAAAAGAGAGGTAATATGTTCAAAACTATGTGATGTTATTGGTAATTTCTGCAGGATTAGCAGTAATAACAAAACAAAAAAGTATTGACTCTTTCATTACAAACAGGTGAATCTGAGTGTTGGTTGAATCTTTTTTTAATTTTATTGATATAAGTAATACTCAGCAAAAGACTGTTATTATAATTTGCATATAGCATGTTGGAACTGTGGTAGGATTCTACTATTATTAATACTTCATAGTTTTCGTGTCAAAGTTGTTTGTAAAAGAAATTCGAATTTTGACTTTAGTAGATTTCTTGTATTACTATTATATAAATAGAAATATTAAAAATATATAAAAATATTAGTGTTATAAAATCTTTTTTTTAACTTGCTCAACTTTAGTCAGACAAAATTTACATATTTGAATAGTATATTATTAGATATGGACATGACTTGTTGTTGTGCCAATTGTGGTAGGAAGACCCAAGATTATCCTATTTTCTGTTATATGTGCAACGATTATTACTGTTCCGACCATTGTCACTTGGAAAAACATAAAGTACAATATCAAAAATATTGAACTGGAAGGAATAGCTTCTTCGATGAAGAGATTGATGTACTAATATATGTTCCTAAGTATTATTTTAATAATATTATGATATTACATTCATTCTTCATAAGGTCAATGTCTAGATATAATATCAAGATTACTATTTATTTTATCAAATACTAGAAGTTAAAATATTGTATATCAGTCTTTCTATCGGGTATACAGTATAAAAGGATTCATCATATATTATTTTTTTTAATTAAATCTTGTTTCATTTGATTAAACTCTTGTTCAGTTAGTGTTCCTTCCTCTTTCAGTTTTGCAAGTTTACGTAATTCATCGGCAACGGATATTGATTCATGAGCGGAGCTGCTGATATCGTCTTTTTGATCAACTGATTCGTATGATGTGTCTTTTTGTGAAGGAGCTGATTTGTGCGCCTGCATTCCCGAACGGATAATTTCCACTAAATCTTCTGCCTTATCCTTAGGAATTGCCTCAATTGTCCCCGTTTGATCATCTTCCCCTTCAATGATGCTGTCCATCATTCCTAGTTTAGTAGAACTCATTAAGCCAACAGCCTTAAACCTTATTGTAGAAGATAATAACCCTTTTTCGAGCTTTAAGCTGGTAATTATATCGTACGGAATATCAACTACATTCGCTTTAATCCCCAGCATATAGGGATCTCTAATGATAATTCTTCTGTCTGTTGCATAAATTGTATTTGGTGTTAAATAGGAGCCTCCTGGTTTTATTTTTGATTGTCTTGCAACAAGTAATACTTTTTCATCTGGATTTAACATGTCTGCTATTTTATTAACGTCTTCCAAGTCCCCTTCATCAAGAAGGGATTTTTTTGAATCTTCATTTTCTTTTTCTTTATCCTTTTTGTCTCCGAAATCCAAAGGCATATTATACAACTACATTTATCAAGTATTATTTAAAATTATAGAGTTTCTTTCTATATTATTAAAATTGCTTTTTTACTTTATTATTATGTAGATCCTGAATGTATGAATCTATCTAGATAGATATTAATTTATGATTTATCAACAGTTACCTGGCAAAAAATAAATTATCTATTAACAAATAGATTTGACACTAAGTTCCCTAAATGGTCATCAATCTTGTAATTATTAGAAGTAGCTGATTCTTAGTCATAACTATATTCTCACACCATACAATGCGATCTAACATTTTTCCCTTCTGCAAGTGTTCGAGATGTAGGATCTACCAACATGGATGATTCACTATTTTTACCTTCAATTCATAACTAATCTGTCTTATTTGCTCTTATGTAAAGAGTGTTTTTTCCTATTATCATCTTGTCTTTAATAACATATGCATATTGTTTTTCTTTGGGTTTGGACCTATTTCGTTTATAAATACGTTCTACTTTAAAAATTACGTAGTATAGAAAGTTTATTATTATCGAGTTCCTCTGTATCTTTGATTCTTGAATGCTTCTATGTAGAATTAAAATTCTCCAATAAATCATCCTACTCTTTTTTCATAAGATTGGTCTAGTAATCTATCATCATCATCAAATATATCTTGAACTTAAATTGAAAACAAAGATGAAATGGATGGTGCTAAATCTGCAAATATCAATCTAAGATGTTGTACAGCATTAATTCCTCCTAATCTTCCAACAGAGGATGATACAATAGCAGAAGGTTTAAAATAATACTAACAACATATAAAAATATAGTATTTCAAAATAACTTTGCTAATATATTAATTAATTATAAATCTCATAATAATTATGATCTATTATATTTTAGTTTTTATCTTCGACCAGTTTTTTACTGATAAATGATAATATGACATTATCAATGCGGCTTATTATAGTTGTAGAATAGAAGTGACCTTGTTTAATTTACAAACTATGGCATACATTTTACTTTTATTTCTTATACATATATACACCTATTTTAGAGTGAGACATACATGAAACCTAAATTGTCAAGAATATAAGAAATTGATTTATTATCTTTGACGTTCCAATGTATGACGATCCCACTTGGCACATATTGCCTCTGCTTCATAACTGCTCTGCAAGAAAGACAACAATACCTTATCAGGTGAATTGGAGGTCCTGACAACATCATATGGTAGAAGAAATTCCCCCATTTCTTTATGGTAAAACGCCTCTGGTGGCTGAATTGGATAGTCCTTAAATCCTTGGGGTTCAGGATAGGCATAAGCATAAAACACTGGTTCATCTATTGGGCCTCCACCTGGCCAGAAACCACAGCTACTCACTTCATGAGAATATGCTTCTATTGCCACAAAACGGGCCATATTAGGTGCACCTGGATGCAAAGGGGCGGTTCGTCCAGAAAATCGTGTGACTGCCAGATCAAATGCCCCCCAAAAAAAATGTACTGGGCTAATTTTGCCAATAAACCTAGAACTAAACTCAGAGAGTATACGACTTCCGTGCGCCAGAATTCGCCATACCCGTTGTGCATATTCAGGATCATAGTTTGTATGTTTGAAATCCTCTTCAAATGGGGTTCGGTCCGGTACTTCAACTGGTGTTGTCCAGATAGTCACAGGCATCTTCAATGATCCCAACGCCGCCATTGTTTCTTTATAAAACTCGGCTACTGATTGCGACCTAAGGGACATTTTCTTGGCAGAACCTTCATTTGTTTCAATGACAAGCAAGTGATCTATAAAATCAAAGTCTATTTGGAGTAATCTATCATTGTAGGGCATAGGGGACGTTGTGAGTCCACGAGGTGTAACATACAGAGTAGTATTCCACCAGTGATTTCTTGGAGGAGTGAGTGCAAGCCGGATCTTTCCGACTATTTGTGTCCACATATGCAATGTGGCATAGGTATCTTTCCATTCATCTAATGGCAATGCTGGCCATGAGTTCGTAGTCATTGATTTACCTCCTTGCGACACCATACCTTCGGATCACATACAATCCTGTAATGATCTATGGTACTACAAGTTCTACCAATAATTTCTCGGAGTGTGGTCAGACGTTTACGTAATCTATGATTGGGAATGTTACTATGGTTCAATTGAATCATATTCAAGATTATTTGATCAATATTCTTAATTATTAAAATATCTATGTTAAACGGACATAATTAAGTTAATATTCCATCCCAATGTTTATTGTATGATTTTTAAAAAGTTCTAATAAAGTAGACCTAAGACTTTCCAAGAAATTCTGTATATCTAGGAGGTAAATAATACATTTTCTCTGGTTTAATTTTACATATTACTCGTTGAATTGAAGGTGAATGACTTGGATATCTATCAATATTAAGATATTTTTTTGCAAGTTTGTCTATATGCTCATCAGCTCCTATTGTTGTCTGTTCAATGACAATTCCTTGTATTGTTATCATGCTATACGGATTATTTTTATCAACAAGAGATAGAGATACTCTAGGATCTCTAGTAATATTTTTTTGTTTTATTCTTCCGTGAGCTGTATTAATCAATATTATATTATTATTGTCATCAATATCTATCCATATAGGGGATACCTGGGGTCTACCATCTCTCATTATTGTTCCCAGAAAAGCAAAATTTTTATCTTTTATTATTTTTATGACCGGTTCGTTGAGGACGCTTTTTTTTCTTTTACTATCATCAATAAAATTCATATTTTTAAATTATTATCAGATATTGTTCCATATAGGTATTTTTAACCCATCAATCTTGCTAATGATAATAGAATTAATTAGATTTTATATTAATTATGTTATGATTCATTGTAGATATTAATACAGAATACATCAAATCCAATAAGAGAGATTTAAAGAAGCTTTACAAAAAATATATTTCAAATATATCCTAATAATTTTTTGGAAATAGCAAAGGAAATAGCTAAAGAGTGAATGAATGTATAATCTACCTTGTAGAAAATTCAGAACAATGTTAAAGCATATTCCAGAATGATTAGATTAAAAATTAGATATCTGAGAAATAGAATAGTATCGTCTAATTTTATTTAAGATGGAAAATTATTTAGCATCCATGGCTTTGCAACTAGTATATCCTCATGAAATAGATTGTGACTCGAAGGTTGCCACTTCAATGTTGTGTTTGCATTAGCCTTTTGAAAAAACCTTTATAGATTTTCTGTCTCAGTTTTTGGAACAATGGGATCTTCTATTCCTGCAGATAATAGTATTCTTTTGTTTAAAAGATTGGGTAGAGAATTTGGAATAAAAGGAAACATCGCTCTGAAAAGAATTGGGCCTTGAAATAATTCGGGTCGAAGAAAGAATATACGAACAGCCATATTTGCTTCAATTGAAAATCCTATTGCAATTGTCCTTTCTAAATCAAAATTATAATGTACGGAACATTTTTGGATAAAATCTCAAAGCTTATGAGATCTAATTCTAAGATCTTCCAAATCAAAAACTCTCTCAAATAGCCTTCTAAAAAATCGCGGCATGCCATTTTCCAAAACTTTTCCTCTGGGACTCAGTATCGATGCTTTACGCTCAATTTTTTTTCCAAGATAAGATCTTCTTCATTACCTCCTTTACTATGCAATAATACAAATGTCAGTTTTTTATTTTCATCACCATATTTTTTATTACTAACACCACTAGGAAAAGAATTAATAAATATATGATTAAATTCAAAATCGTTTGATTTAATCATTATTACTGGTCACTTATTATTAAATTATCTGAATTATTTTTGTATAGTTCAATCTTTGGTAGTACTTTTTCTAAATTTTCCCTTACAGGTTCAAGCCATCATTGTAATCCAAGGTTCTTACCCAAATCTTATACTTTTTTGTTCTATAATAAACCCTGAATGATCTGTAGCAATTTCAAATAAAATACCACCCGGTTCTCTAAAATACACTGAAAGAAAATAAGTTTTATCAATCAGAGGTGTAGGATTAAGCCTTTTTTATAATACTTTCCATAATTATTTTTTGATTTGCATCGGAAGAGGTACTAAATGCTATAAGATGAACAGTTCCATTTCCAATCATTCCTCATCTCCATAATATAAATAAGTAGGGCATTGTTAGATTATGAAGACTTGCAAAGACATACCTCTCTGTGTTGTCGTTAGGCATAAATGGGTGTTAACAGAAGGTGGATATGTAAAATTTATATCGGTTTCTAATTTGTATGTATTGGATTAATAAAATAAATTAAAAGAGATTTTTATAAATTGTTTGTTTTAATTTCTATAATTTAGTCATAATGTACCTTTTCATTTGATTATCCATTATGCTTTGATTAAAATCAGGAAGACCGCCTATGCAATATTACTATAATCTACTAATTACCACTGAGTTTTTAGTAAATTACTAACTTTACTTATACGCTTCATTTTCTTTATTAGTTAGTTTTTTTGACATAATTCCTTTATTTCGGCTATGTGCTTACAGTAATGCTGATTTATAACCATTTGTGAAATTCTGTTGATATAGATTGTCTGTTAGAGATGTTTCCATTTCTAATTTTATAAGTATTATAGTTATAATTAATTTAGTTTCTATATTATAACACACTTCTCTTTACAACAAATTTAAATTCTCGTACTGCGTATTAAATATTATATGAAAGTTGAAAATACAAGTAGTTCCTGTTTTGAATGGTATTTTGATTCAAAAACAGAAGAATTAAAAACAAACCGTTCTCATAATCATTCTAAAAATTACTATACCTTAAGATACTTCTACAATCCAAATAAGACCTTTTTTCATCTCTTTATGCATACAATTGTTATTGATAAAATATCGAACGAGAATGTAGAGAAACAAGGAATATTGTTAAGAAGTTGGAATCCTATAACCAAACGAGGAGAACGTTATGTTTTTAGAAAAGGAGAAGAAGGGGATGGTGATTTGAATTTGAAGAGAATTTATTTACCAAATACAAAAACAATTTTCAAATTTACTAAAAATGAAGATATAAAGAAAGAAAGTTACAAATTAGCAGAAGAGATAATAGCAGTGTGTCCTCATAAAGATATAGAATTAAAATTTAGCATTGATTAATTACAATCATTATAAGTAGATAGGTATTAATCTGCATTACTTAAGAAAAAGTCTTCTTTATTTTCTAAAAATTCCTATAGCATATTTCATTTAAAATTTTTTCTGTATCCACTATATTTGCTAAATACTATTTCCTTTCTCATTTCCTATGCCTTACTGTGGTAATAATTTACAAAATTTTTTACATTCGATCTTGATTGAATCCTGGCCATGTCTTTGTAATGTTTCCATACTTCGGATTTAATTTAGATGATCATTTGGTTTGATAATGTATCAAAAATCTCTAAACCCTTTCCTTCGATTCGAGATCCAGAAATAAACATTTGAAATACGACTATCTTATCTTGAAGTTCGATTTTCCAGATACCTACTTGCATGAATTTAACAAAATAAATTTTATTATATTGATTTGTAAGTTTTATTATGGATGGACCAAGATCGATCGTAGATATTTTTAAAGTTTGGAGTCTTAGTTGATAATATAGTATTTTTTACCCTATTATCATTGAGTAATTTGAAACCTTTTCTACAGATTACAATTGGTGAATGAAAAATCAAAAGTTAATAAATCTTTTAATAACTTTTGTATATATTATTTATTATGGTATTGAAAGATGTGGTAAACTCAGATATTCTAATAAAATTATACAATATTTATGATAGCCATAGAGATGCGATACTTTGGTTTTTGGAAGAACTAGATGTTGATAGTTACGATGAATACATACAAAAGTATGGAGGGTCCTCAATCCAAAGATCTTATTTTATTGCTGTTTGTGGATTTTTTGAATTATCAGGTGTTATTGTAAGCCATAGAATGATAGATCCTGACATCTACTTTGATATGTTCAATCCTACTCCATTTTGGAATAAGGCAATATCTACAGTAGAAGGAATGAGAAAAAAGAGACCACATATTTATGAGAATTTTGAAATGTTGAATAATAAAAGGTTAGGTTGGACAAAAAAAAGAGAGTATGATAAAAAGAAAATAACTCGATATTAAATAGAAAAGATCATCACAATTTTATCTTAGTATAATGTTATTTTGCTAATAAATTTTAAAATAAAATATTTTTTTACTATATTTTAAAGTATATTTTAAAGTATATTTATAACCTAATAAATAAAGTAGTAACTATAGACAAAGGATTACTATAATATAATTATAGAGAAATTGAGATCATTGATTCATATGAAATATCTTTTCAGGTTTTATTTTGAAAAGCACCCTTTTTTCTCCTGGTGATCTCCCAGGATATTTATCTTTTCCAATATACTTTTTTGCCAATTTGTCTATATGTTCTTCGGCTACATCCCCACTAATTTGTTCTATTACTTTTCCTCTGATTGTAACCATATCATAGGGGTTATTCTGATCAGCTATTGCTAATGCGACTCTCGGATCTCGTGAAATATTTTTTTGTTTAATTCTACCTATTGCAGTATTAATAAGAATATAACCATTCTCAATATCTGTCCAAGTAGGTGTTACTTGAGGAGAGCCATCTTTCATTAACGAAGATAAAAAAACAAAATTTCTATCTTCGAAAAGTTTTCGAATACTTGGATCATTTAATTTATCTTTATTTTGTTTACTCACAATTAAATATCCACTATATTTCTAATAACTGTTCTATATACGGTGTTAAGATCACTAGAGTGGTAAGAATCTTCATCTTCTCAAAAGAATGGTCTAAGCATATATTTTACCTCAATACATCTTTATTTGAAAAATCAAAAAACTGAAACGAATCTCTAAATTTTATTTATTGATTGGTTTCTCCTCCAAATTGATTATAAAATTATTTAATAATTTAGTATATCTTCTGATTAGTTTCTTAAACATTTAAGTCATTTGTCATGAATAATGTTAATGGTAGAAACATGGATGCTTTCGATTGTATAGCCACTAAGCTTGACATAAGAGAGTATAGTAAACAAAAAATATCTAAAGAAACAATAGACAAAATCCTTGAAGCAGCTAGGCTAACAGGTACAGGTCTTAATACTCAGCACTGGCGATTTATAGTTGTAGAAGATATAAATAATCTCAATCAGCTTGCAGAAGATAGTACAAGTGGAAAATGGGTTGCAGAGGCAAAATTTGCAATAATAGTTCTTACTAATCCAAAGTATAAATATCATAAGATTGATGCAGGACGAGTATTGCAGAGTATGCAATTGGCAGCATGGAATTTTGGAGTTGGCTCAGGGTTATTTACAGGTATAAAAGAACAAAATCTTAGAAAAGACTTCAATATTCCTGAGGAGATGGATATTACTCTGGTAGTAGGTTTTGGATACCCAGCGAAAAAGAACTTGACTGGTAAAAGAAAAAACCGTTTACCCATTAAGGAACTGGTTCATCATGAAATATATGGATAGATTAAAATGAATATGAAAAGGATATTATATAATAACAGTTATCATCTTCAATATTCATTAATAAAAATCCAAGAATTTTTTACAAAATGATATATATCTTGTAACTTTTTTCTAGTCTCTTTTAACAATATTCAAAACCCTATTGTAGGATAAAAGGTCTGAATAGAGCATGATATCTTTTGCAATAACATGAATATAATATTTAGATATCAATAATTGAAAAGTGATTTAATTCAAATGTATTAGTAAGCTATTGAAGGATATTTTTTATTCTAATTCGCCATAGTATAATACCAGATGCGCCAATGATTGTACCTAATATTATTATAGAATAACCATTGACTGTCCATTCTGGATTTTTATACATGAAAGAGGAAGATGGTCCAACAATTGACTTACTTTGCATTGTAAAGACTATTCCAGCTATAATTAGTATTAGTCCTATAATAATTAGATATTTTCCAGTACGTTTTGAAAGATGCAATATCCCATTTTAACAATCAAAAAATAAGAGTCTTTGTAATTGCGAAAATTCTAAAAATTATATTGGTATATGTTTTTTCTATTTTAGTTAATTTTTATTATGATATATCAAATCTTTTATAATAACTTCATTTCATGACATTGATCTGAAAATGGTATTGACTGTAAAAATACGAAAATGACAAAATTTGAATTCTATTCAGGTATAATTGCTTAGATAATACATCAATTGTAAAAACCAAATTTATCATACTTTTCAAAATTAAAATCAACCATATATCAGTAAATTATAGAAATTTTTATATGCATCTAGTTCTATTAAGTCAAGTGAGTCGAAAAAGTCAAATTGTCCAATTCAATCGAAAATGAAGAAAATCTATACTTGTCGGTTAAAGAGTCCTTTAACCGTGGTGTAATAAGAGGACCATCCCAGTCGAACTTTTTTGAATTTTTTGACTTTATTGGCAACCCCTTTGATACAAGTTTTTTAATAACAAACCAAAAACTGATTGCTAAAAGTACAAAGGTAATTATAAATAAATTAGCTGAAAGGATAGGTGCTTGTCATAAAAATGAAAGACATCTCATTTTAGTAGGTCCTGAATGCTCTGGTAGATCATCTATCCTAAAAATAATCGAAAATTTTCTAAATAAAGGCTTTGATAAGAATTTCTCTCTATATGTTAACGCACAAGATAGATGGTCTGGATTTACGACAGCGGAAGATGGAAATGATGATCATTTTGATAGAATTGATAATTTTCAACAATGGGTAAAAGAAGTTGATTTTCAAAATAGTAGAATAATTCTTGTTGATGACGCTGATTCCTTCATTTCACATGCAGTCCAGTATTGTAATGCAATAAAATTAGATGGACTCAGAGTACCTACTTTTATATACTGTATTACGAATGTAACATATTCTTATGTGATAAACAATGAAAGACTAAGCAAGATATTTGGAGATGTATTTTGGCTTGGCGTAAGGGAAGAAAGAGAGATAAAAAAAATTGTCTTAGAATCTACAAAAAATACATTAAAATCAGATGTCGAACAATTAACGCTCTTTGATGATTATACCTTGGATTATATAGTTAATCACTCATTTGGATTACCTGGGTTAACAAGTTTCTTTATTATATCATGCTTAAAGACTGCCTATCAAGCCAATACTAACAAAATAGAAAAAAGATTAATTCAAAGGATAGCAGATATTGAGGGATTCACTTTAGCCAAAAAAATAGTAGATCGAAACTTAAATTTAGATGGCACTAAATATAAGATTCTAGTTGAAATTTTAAGACAGTATTATATTGATGGGGAAAGAGCAGAGCGAAAGAAAATTATATCTAAATTCTCAAATATGGCAAGATCTACCCTTGCTTATCATTTTAAAGATTTAATAAATGAGAATGTAATAAAACAAGACCGCATAGGGCTAAGGGTATATTATACTTTACAAAAACCCATTAGATGTGCTTTAGAACTGATAGATTTGGGTTTAGCAGAAATAGAGACAAGAAAGGAATTAGATATCAAAGAAATGGCGAATATTGATCAAAGTATTGGAGACGTATAAGAATTGCAGAATATTAATAATCAAAAAGATGAAATAGAATTTTCATCTATCTTCCCATTTAGAATTGGTGATATCTCTACTTCTAGTTCTAGTAATATTAACCATATTAATAAAGAGAATACTTATGATAATTCTAATTTTGACTCTTCAATTAAAGTCTTAACAGAACATCTTTTAAAAGTACCTTTTCACTTTGAACCTAATAATTATCAGTCAGGTTATGCTATTCCTTCTATTTTAAATCTCAAAGTTGTGGTAATTCCCTATTATGAAATAATTGATGGGAGTATGATTCAGAATGTAACTGATAAAGGAAACATAGGTGAAGTAATTAAACAAACCACAACTATTAAAGCTCAAAAGTTAAAGTATATTATTGATGCTAGTACCTTTGCAAATAATAAAATAATTTTAGTTTGTAAAGTTAAAACCGTAGATCAAGCTCGTGACTTTCTTTCTGACTATTTAAAAACAATAGGATTTAAGGAAAGTAACTATACTTGGAATTTTGTATATGATGAGTCAGATTTTATTATGCAGCAATTACTTCTATCACTTTACGATTATTGGCCTACAAACGAAAGCCAGACAACATCAATAAAAATTGGAGGCAAAACAATATCAGCTAATTATTCGGGAAGGGGAAAGTACGATTTAAGGTTAGAAGAAGTTAATGAGGAAATAAAGAACCGTATTATCAATGGTGACCACATAGAAAATATTACAATAAAACCACCAATAGGTATTACAAGATTCAAATTAAGAAAGTCAGTACCGAAGATTAGCATAAATGATCAAGGAGTTATCAGTTGCAAAGCAAATATCAACTACGAAAATTTTGTCATAATAAATTGGTTTATTGAAGAAACTATCAATATAATAAAACAACTAAATAAAATCAAACAACCAAGACCCTCATATATCAAAATTGAAGATTTTATAACTCAAATAGATCCTGTAACAGATTCAAAACCCCGAATTTATGACAATTCATTAAAAATTAACAATAATGAAAAAATTCTCAGGGGCATAAACGATTGATCTATAATCAGTCAAATTGGCGTTTCAACCATATTGATATATCAAACCCTAATAATATCAGGAATGTTGATTCCTGTTGTGATGTTCTGGATTTTAATTCCTCAAAAAAAAATATTTCCAGGGCAAATATCTTTCCTAAAGATATTAACAATGATTATACTATAACTTCTAAAGATGTTATAAGAAAAATAAATCCGGTAGTACTTCCTAGGATAAGTGCTATAGCCAATATTGGTCTCTGTGAACGTGCAGCTTATAATATCTCTTTCTTTGGTATGGAATCAAATAATAATTTTACTGCTGAAGGAGTAATAGGTAATGCAATTCATAGAATAACTTTAAGATCAATGATAGAGATTATAGAATCATTAAAAAATGGTAGTAGTAATGACATTAATTCTTCTACAAACATTAGCACTAAAAAATCTAAAGCTAAAGAAATTTTTATAAGAAATGCGGAAAGAGATATCCAAATCAATTGGAAACATTTTATGCTTTCAAATATAGAAAATCCCCTGCCTTCCATCCTAGATGATTTGGAAATCAGGGCTGATAGATTAGTTCATCAGATATTTGTAAAAGAAGGAGAAGAAGAGTTCAGGCAAACTATTTTTAGACCGGAATTTACAATTCGTAATATCAAAATTCCACTCGAAGGTCGAATTGATTTAATTAAAATTAAGCTTTCAAACAAAGAAAGAGGAAAATGGAAAAATTGTTATAATGGAATTCATTATTTAAATTCATATGTGACTGCAGAAGATTTAGTTAATTTAGAAAAAGAATCAGTAGAAATAGTACAAATAAAAACAGGAAATTATCGACCAAGAACTGCAGTTTGGAATCTTCAAGCCGATGCCGAAGCTCTTCTACTTATGCAAACATTAAATCTTAAAGAACCTCCTAAATATACATGGCAATTTGCTGATAAAGATGGTAACAGAAAAAAATTTGATTTTGCAAAAGTATACGAAGTAATAAATAAATATATACAAATTTGGAAATCTGAGGTTTCTCCACAAATTACTGGTTTTTGTCCTAAATGCCCGTTACGAGAGGGATGCTTAAATTGGGCATTTGTTAGTAATAATGCATTAACAGAAGAAAAAAGGATAAAAAGAAACATAGAATTTCGTCTTTCAAAAAGAATAAGAGAAGAGGTTTCTCTTGATGATCGCTGGAAAGCATATGTAGTTTTACAGTCGGCAGAGAAAAGACAAAGAGAAGGATCTGCCATTACAAATTTGTATATTGATACCTCTTCAGTTGATAACGAGAAACAAAAAATTACTTTAATAGGTGATGAATATTTTGGTCAATTCTTAGATTTTAGCGTAGGTGAACATGTGACTATTTCGGATAGTTCTCCAAATTTAGGAAGTAATCCCAATGCAGTTATAAGAGAAATTGATATCGATAGAAAATCAATTACACTTGAATTTTACAGAGACGATTTGTATTATCTTTTGTATGATAACAGAGATAAATCATCTCTTACTATTGACAGATTTAATTTTAGCAGTGGGTTAATATCAATGAAATTTCTTGATAGTTTCTTTAGATTGTCTTCCCATGCCGATGAAATAGTATTTAAGAATAGAACGGTTAGGCTAAATGAGCAGAATATTGCTTGTATGTAAAGTAATTAGTTATTTGATATGGTTGGATTGATATGAAAAAATTGAGTACTGGTTTAAAATTTCCATCATTTGATGAAATTGAAAATTTTGAACAAAAGCTGGCAAGGTATAGAATAAATTCAGAAAAAACAGTTCCTGTCACCGGACCCCCAGGGACTGGAAAATCTACAGTTATCACTCATTGTTGTTTTGATCTTTTAAATGACGGCTATTTTCCAATATTAGTTACTGCTCCAACTAATGTGATGATTGATAGCATTTTATCAAAACTAGATTCTCTTTTACAAAGAGAAAATATTCAACTACCTAGTGGATTTGTTATTAGATATGGTAACATTGCAAACTTAAGTAAAACATACAATCATCTTATTAAGTATGGATTTTACAATATGGTAGAGGATTACTATAGTTCAGGTTATTCTAACTGTATCCTTAGTAATTTATCTAATAAGATCACAATAGCCAAAAATTTATTTCAGAGCGCCAAAATAATATTAAGTACAGATTATAGTGCTAAAGATCTTGGCAATATAATTAAAGTTGGAGCAGTCATAGTAGATGAGGCAGGTTTAGTAGGGCTTGACAGAATGGGAATGTTATTTTCCTCATTAAGAGAGAATAATGGTAAAATTATAGTCATTGGGGATGAGAAACAACTACCACCAGTATCCCATGATTATGTAACTGAGAGCATATTTGGATCTATTTTGGAACATTTTCAAACTACTTTCCTTAAAAGGGAATATAGGTTTAATAAAGATATTTTAGATTTAATTAATCCTTATTACGAACACAAACTTGAAGCTGATTCGTCCGTTATGAATATATCTACAGCAGATATTACAAGTAAAGAGTATGATGGAATCAATAATAACTTATATAGAATACTTAAACATGATAAAAATGTTGTATTTGTTGATACTAATGGAAAATGTAAAGAAGAAAAACATTTTACTAATAAAGGAGAAGTTTCAATTATCAAAGAAATTGTTAATGGATATATAAGTATTGGAATTACAGATATTATTGTTACAACACCTTATAAACAACAAGAAAGATTATGTAGTTTTTATCTACACAATGGAATAAGAATTGGAACAATTGATGAATTTCAAGGTCAAGAAGCAGAAGTTACAATAATATCAATGGTTCGATCGAACAATCAAACGAACTATCATGAATCTATAGGATTTATTAATATTCCACGATCATGTGTTGCTTTTTCTAGAAGTAAGAGAAAAACAATAGTGGTTGGAGATAGAAACACACTTATGAAAAATAAGTTTTTATCTCATTCTATAGATACAATAACTCAAAAAGATGGGTTTATTTTGTGGAGAAAATAATAATTAAAATTTAGCATGTTATTATTTTTCTAATATCACTATCTTTAGTGATTATTAAAGCAATTTCATACGATAACCTAGATAACGTGCTATAATGATTTTCTAAACAAATAAATTTTATTATAGAATTTATTGGTAGACACAATTTCATAGTTTGTTTGATATTTTTTCGCCTAGACCCTAAAAAATTTATTAATAATTTAAGAAAATATACTAAAATAGGTCTAAATATACAAGAAAACTAGATTACCCCTACTTTATCCTTAAATCTGAATCCATTTCAGAAGATAATTTTTATCATAGTCTTCCATAATATTGTAGATGGTAAATTTGTTGGAATTCCTCCGAAGTAAAAGAATATATTTATAAAAAATAAGCAAAAATTTTACTTAAGTAATATAAAAAAAAGTTATTAAACTAAAAAATTAATTTATAAGATATTATTCTTTTTTGTATTGTTTCGCTTCTTCTTCTGTTACTCTTAAATAGACAGTATGGCCATCGAAACGCTCTAGCAAATTTTTAGGGATATAGAATTTGTCTTTATCTACCTTCCCTTTTTGAGTTATTATATATTCGCCTGAAATTTCTTGAATTTCACCAAGATCAGCATCACCTAAACCTCTTGCCTCTTTTTTAATAATATCTCCGGGATTGTAGTCTGTAAAGTCATTTGCCATAGTATATTAATTAACTTGATATTTATATAAGTTCTTTTTGAGATTGGTAAAAAATGTCAGTAATTTAAAAAATATAATTTTTTATAGCAATCCATCTTTAAGTTCTATTAGATATAGAATAATTAATTGATTCACCTTAATAATACCAATTCTAACTTAAAATACAAGAAAATCTAGATATTTAGACAATAAAAGTATAATACTAAACAGAAATAAAATGATTGGCGAAGATATAAAAAAATTGGCTCAATATTGTTGATTAACATCTTATCATCAATTGTATTAATATGAACATACAAATTTAAACGATTAAATATTTTTGAAGAATAATTTTATTATCTGATTTGTTGTATTTGTAGAATTTGTAAACCTTTAGATTTATAAAATATGAAAGTTAAGAATTAATGTGATAACAAATGATAAAATGAATATTCTAGGAATTGCTTCTAGTATGCGAAAAGAATCCACTAGTACTAGAGCTTTAAAATTAACACTTGATATAGTCAAGACAAAGTATGATGCAAATATCCAAGTTTTAGATTTAAAACAAACGATACTACCATTTTTGTATTATGAAGAACACAATAAAAAAGCTGAAATCTCAATAGCTGAAAAAATGGTCAAGTCGGCTGATGCATTTATTCTTTCCACACCCGATTATCATGGTTCTATGGCTGGATCTATGAAAAATTTTCTAGACTACTTTTGGTCCGAATTCGCAGGAAAACTTTTTGGGTATATATGCTCTTCTCATGAAAAAGGCTTGACAGTAATGGATCAAATGCGCACAGCTGTGAGACAATGTTATGGATGGAGTATGCCTTATGGTATCTCTATAAATGGAGAAAAAGACTTTAAAACTAATGGATATATTAGAAACGAAGCAGTATTACGAAAAATGCAAATGTTAGCGAGAGATATTGTAATATACGGTAAATTACATAGAAATCAATTTCTTAATGATTTAAGTTCCCAAGAAATAAATACATTTGCCTCTCATTATAGACAATAATTTAGAACTAATTTATAACTAGATTCCGTCTAAATTATTTCATTATGTCATTATTGTTGTATCTACTATAGACTAGACTATGTGTCAAATTCTGGATCGTTTATTCAGACCTTCATCTCTTTCAAATTATGCAATTTAATTATATGTAAAAAATGAAGACTATTTTTACCAACAATCAGGAGATGCTAAAATGCCATACTTGGCACAGTACTCAACTGTTTGGGAAGAGCTACCTGTAAATATATCATGAACAACTATGAAAAATAACATTGCAATAAATAAAATGCTAGATCCGCTAAAGGCAATTTTTAATATTTTCTTAATTGTATTCTTTTTACTATTTATCTGTGGTACCAACGTCATTTATCGACAATGAACACAATCTCAACTTCTATATATTTATTATAGTACATTTCCCAAAATGAGAATTTTACAATTAAATACTCTTTACTAATTTGATAAACATAATTTACACCACCAATTCCTATAAATCAGTATCTATTCACTCTATGAAACTTTATAATAAAATTGATACAAACTTAATAGCAATAGTCTGATTTCTTAACTAGGTATATAGATTATTTAGGCCAAACTGGGTCTTTGGCTTATGACTTGAATCCTAGATCTTGATAGGAAAGCTCAGGAAAGTTATTGATGAACTTAATTTTTAATTTCTAAATTCTCATTTTCTGTTTCGAATATGTTATTGTAAATTCAATAAATAATTAAGAATTTTTTTTGGTTATTCTTGTTCTATATTTCTCTAGTGGATTATTGTTATGGAGATGACTGTATCTTATTAATATGGTCAATAACATTCCAATCCGATCATTCAACGTATCTCAGGTATAGACAATTCTATATTATTCTATTTCTGGACCCATTATTGGTATATGTAACCTACATTTGGTATATTTGTTTATATAATTTAAATTTTTATTTTCTAGAATGATAATAATATATTCAAATTAAATACTAGTATTTCTAAATGATTTTTATATGTTAAATCTTGAAGACAAAATAACCATTCAAGAATTAATTACTAAATATAATCTTGCCATAGATAATAAAAGATTAGATGAATGGATTAACACTTGGACTGATGATGGAATATGGACTACAAATTTTGGCGAAGCGAAAGGTAAATCAGAACTAAAAAATATGATCGATCAAATTACAAATGAATTCGCTAGTGGAAAAAGACATTTTTCAACTAATATTATAATTGAAGAGACACAGAATAATATGGCCAGTGCAAATTCATATCTAACCGTAATTGAAGCGTATAAGAGTCCTCAAGTAGTAGCCTCAGGTACATATAGTGATATATTAAAGAAAAATAATACGGGGGAATGGAAATTTTTTCAACGTAAACTAAATATTGACCTTGTAAATGAATCTAAATAATAAAAAATTGTGTTCCTATCACTATTTTTAACTAATAAATTTTTAAATATTTTTTACAAAAATTTTATTGGTTAATTATGGGAGTAAAATATGATTGGAGATAATAATATTATGATTACATTCTCTTCAACTGCTACTTTACCTGTAAAATCCAATTTACATTGAGATTGGTTTGACTATTTTTATATCAAACTACAATAATCTGAATACACAAATATAGACCTCATGATAAATATATTATTATAAATTATATTTATTCGAAATACTTTTTTATTTAATTTTTCATTTTAGATTGTGATAATATTAATAATATTTTGTTTTTAATTTGAGAATTGCCATAATATTTTAATAGAACTATTTAAACTAAATGACTAAAATGAAACCAAAAGTAAAAATCATTGAGACACAAGGTTCATCAATTTCATTAGAATCTCAAATAAATCAATTCTTGCAAAAAATTGATGTAGATAATTTTATTGATATAAAACTTAATACATTAGAAAGAATAAATTCTTCTCCTGATGATAAACATATTGCATTAATAATGTATCTAGAATAACTTTTTTATCGTTCATTTATGGTCTTGCTAAATATAATATTTTCAATTTCTTTACGATTCGAAGGTTTTGTGCAAGCAAATATGTCCTTTAGACATTCGTATCTCTTTTCCTGCTATTCTTGTTAATAACAATACAAAGAGTATTTGTTAAAGGTAAATTACACCAATTTTTGATATTTCGTAAATGATTTTTGATATAATTATCACATTTTCTTATTCATATTTTATCATCATCATTATATTCTTACCAACCGTCTTTGTTTCTATAAGAATTTCATATTTATATATACTATAACTAATTTTATGTAAGAAAACGTGACAATCAAGGAGATCAAAAATTAAAAAGTTAGAAAAGTTCTAAATATTTTTAATATAGAAAAAATTATTCTTATAGAGTTACCAATATTGGACTTGTCTTAGTCAAAATAATAGACAATCAACTATTTATGAATACTATAAAAAATTTGTATGATAAATGACAATTCAAGCTTTTATCGCAACTATTAATGGTTTTATTGTTATTATCAATTACTCTTCATAAATGCAAATGATAAAGTATGTATTAGATCTAGATATCCTATTTAGATAGCAATTGTAGTAAAAGCATTGCAATTTGATAACAATAAAGAATTATAAAGAAGGGATCTATAAGCCTTATAAATGTCTAGTTACTTTTACTTTCATAGTTGTACAATAAATTAAATAAGAATGTTTTAACGTATTTAATAAATACTACAAATTACTGTAATTAATTTCTCTAACAATTCATAGCTAGTCATTATATATATTAACTAATCATTATATAAAAGTGCAAAAAAATAGTAAAAAAATTACATTATCTTTATTGTCTTGTATGTTAATTATCGTTATAACGATAATTAGTATTAATCATAATCGTTCCAGTACTCCATTATTTCTAATAGATATTCATGCCGAGACAGATCATGATAACAAAGAAAAGGAAGAAAAAGAAATAAAGATAGACAAAGAAAAAAAAGAACAAGACCAAACAAAAGATAAAGATAAAGAAGCAGATAAAGATAAAAAAAATGGTAACAAAATGGACAATCCTGATTTTGATCCTGCATATCGATCTTTCTTTCCTATAAAGCGAATAGTAATACCCGAAGTTTATGAAACTATACCAAAGGGACAGACTTACAGGTTCAATATTGATAATCCAAATGATAAAGTTCAAGTAGATAAAACCGATAAATCAAACGTTTTTACACAACAAAATTTCGACGGAAGTTGGAGAATAGACTATGGAAAACCAAGAATAGATATCCATACCAAGGATGCTGGAATATTACCTGATAAAGTGGACCAATTAAATAATCTGTCTAAAGGTAAAATTCAAAGTTGGAATTTTTCGGAATTAAAAAGGATTGGATATTGGTATAAACCGACTGATTGGAAAAATATAGAAGTCACTTTGATTTTTAAACTTCTTGATTCGGCACGTTCTAAAGGCGAACAACATTCTATCTCAATAGTAACTAGATCAATATCTCATAGTCAACTTGATAATGAATATAAAAAGTCCGATGATGAACCATTTTTTTGTGGAGGGTCAAGTTACCATAATAACCTTTCCAACGACGGTAAAGTTAGAATGAAAAAAGAACAATTTCATATTGATTATGAATGGGAAAGATATAATTCAGAAATGTTAACAGTGGGAGATATATATAACAAAATAATTGGGTTCAAAGCTATAGTATACAATGTTAATGATACTGCAGTAAAACTAGAAACTTGGGTAGATACACAAAATCAAGGTAGAGGACCGTATAAAAAAGTACATGAAGGAATAGATCTGGGTAATTGGGGGGATAATATGAAATTATGTGGTGCTGAAAAAGAAGGTCAAGCAATTACATGGGGTTCTCCAATTGTTATACTCAAAGCAAATGATTTTAAATTTGACATATACGACCTAGAAATAAGAGAAATAGTTCCTCCACTATCTATGTATAAAAAATAGTATTTTTTATAATTTGAATATTACAGGCAAAAGAAATAGTAAAGCATGATCGTATATTCGATAAAATTTTATATTATTCTAATTTTTTATCACATCCTCTAATATATGAAATCTCTAAAAAAAACTATTAATTACAAATAATCTTGTTATACAAAAAAAGAATTATTTAATAAAAATTTTACTATAATTTTTATTTCCTTCAAAATTTATAGTGTAACAATAAATATATGATAATAAGTTCTCATTAATTAGGTAATTATATGACAATTAAAATATAATTAAGTAATTTTCCTTCTATAATTGTTAGAGTTTTTTTCTCTATAGTATATAGGTAAAGGGGCGATCCAAAAATATAACATTTTACATAATTTTATTCTGATGAAGGAGAAAATTAGTCTGACTCAATGAAATTTAACTCGACAGAATTTAAAAATCATCTTACCACAAAAACATCACAATGAGCATATCTTACTACTCCTGACGCAGTACTACCCAACAATATTCTTTTAAATCCACTGCTCCCACTCTTTCCTAATATAATAACATCAGTATTTTCTTTTTCAGCATAATCCACTATTGCTCCAACTATAGACATAGGAGTTGTTATAACATCTGTTGTAATTTTGTTATTATATCCTTGATTCTTAAGATAATCTATTATTTTATCAAACCATTTTTCTGCTTCTTTTTTATATTGATCAAGATGATGGGGAGTAACCATTCCAAAAACTCCTGATGAATCTCCATGTTTTATTTGTGATGGAACTACAGATAAAAGAATTATTTCTGCATCATATGTGGATGCAAAATCTAATGCATATGTGGCAGTAGTTAATGAAGAGGGCGATCCATCAATTGGAACTAAGATTTTTGAAAATTTAATATTTTTTGTATTGGAACTTGACATTCAAATTCACCTAAACAGTAAAAAATCTTTTAACTATTAATATTTTTCAAATTATTTAATTATGGTTAAGAGATTGTCAAAACAGTTAATTCTATCTATTGATATCATTTTTAATAAATATGTATTAAAAAATGAAAAAAGAGTGAAGTTAGTTACTTACTGATTCTTTTTCTGAATTTTTTTGTTGTTTATCATTGATATCAGTAGCTTTTCTGCCTACCTCATCACTATCTTCTTTCTTTTTTCTTAATTTAGAAAATAGACCCATAAGATTGTAATCACTATTCATATAGATAAAGCCATCTATCAGATAAATTAAAGAACATGAGAATAAATAAGAAATGTATCAATTATGAAAGAGAAAGAAATATACTTTATCGTAAAAGGCATCATTTATTGATTCTGTCTCTTAAGCTTTTAACTTTTTAAATAAAAATTACTATAGCTACAAATAGGTTACCATATATTAAAACCCAATCTATCTCTTCGAAATATATGTCATATTCGAACTAGTAAGAACCTTTACTTGACCATTCTTTTAGGAAATAATTTTTAATCCTTTTTATAATTTATATGAGTATATCAAAATTAATCATTTTGAAAATGATTTTCTTAGTTAAAATTTTTTAAAATTAGCTGTGATATCGTTTTGAAAATCTTAAAAAAATGAAGGGATATATTATTAGTCAACATCGACAAAATTATATGAAGAATAATATCAAATTTTACTTTAAATCGAAAGATTCAGAAACTTCCTACTATTTTGTGTGAATCATAATCATTAACAATTACTTATTCTTTTTCTACATACAACTTTAAGAATAAATTTTTTTACATTTCTATATACTTCTGTGATTTGTTCAATCTCCTATTTACCTCGTCCATTAATATCGAAATGAGAATTCCTTTAACATTAGTTTGATGTAATATAACATAATGGAGTAATATCGTTAGTTAGTATATAGAAGATTTCCTTCATAAAATAATTTTCTAATGGCGCATTTAACTATTTTAGAATATGGTTCTTTCAGCTATTGGACTCCATTCTCTTAAATAATGATTTCAAAAATTTGTTGATATGATTGTAAATTCAATTGTTAAAAGATCCTAAATAATTCAAAACTTACAATGTTTGCAATACCATCATTTTTTGTATTTGATATTGTATGAGATTTCTATATATAGAATCAGATTATAATGAATGAAATTAGATCAAAAGATTAGATAAAAAACTAGCAATAGAAATGAAATAGTAAACATAAACAGATAGTCAAACCTTCTTTATTTTGTTATTTAGTAAACTATTACTTGTGATCATGGAGTCTGAATTCTGCATTGCTTTACTAAGTTCTAAGATATAGAATGTGGCCTTTGACAAATAACCATCATAACATATATCAAAATTAGGATTAAATATACTAGTGTTTTTATCTAAATGATGGGTATTAAACAAAATGTATATCCAATAATTTTACTTGCAATTACTCTGACATTCATACTTGGATTACTATCTATAAATGATGAAGATTTTTCAGCATTTTCTCAACAATTGCCTACTGATCAAACAGAACTACAGGATTTGATATCAAAAAGTCTAGATTATGTTCATCAAGGTGATATAAGTACAACGTCTACAAATATTTTGCTCAATGGAATAAATTTGACTCAAGGCGAATTTATTTTACTCTATGATTCCACACCATTTGGATCAAAAGGCCATATAGCGGTTAACTTACCATGTAATCCAAATAATCCTCTTGACCCAATTTTCGATATTCTTGCAGGACGCGCTCCTGACTTGTTTGTTTTGCCTCTAGGATATTTGGAACAAATATCGAAGCCTGGCAAGATGTGTGTCTATCATGGACAATTTGGATTTGGAGACCCTATAACAGATCTTATTTTACAATACGTAGGTGATGATCCAATAACACTAGAAGGTCCTCACTCTATCGTAATCTCAGCTCACGAATTCTATAAACCAACTACCGAATCATTTTTTGAACGGCATCACAATGCAACTAATTAATAAAAATTATTTTTTTGATAGTTGCGCTACTACAATATTTGATATGTTCTTTAGGATATTATTCTATACGATTCTATAGACTATTATGATTGGATTTACTAAAATATAAAATCTAGAACATAGAGAAATATCTTTGGGATTTTCAAAAAAAGAAGTCTTCTTTTATCATATCATTTTTAAAACGGTCTTCATAATATTTAGTTGATGCATATATTTGTAAACTTTCTATTAATGTTGAAAGAACTAATATTGACCAACATTTAGATTAAAATTATATCTATCGGTCATGATTATGCACTATATACTATTACCTAACTTTAAATACATTAGTAATATCTGGTTAATTATGTCATCTAAAGAAGAAATTAAGATAAATGATAAGAATACAACTAAAATTACCACAGACAACACTAATACATCCAATTTTAGTGAACGAACAAATAGAGACTACAATAACACATTAAATCAACAACAAGATGCAATAAACAAGACACTAGACAACACCTTACACAATGTAAAAAGAACAACTGATGAAGCTACACGAGAAATTCCGCTATATACACAACGTATTGCTGAGTATCAAGAACAAACTATTAAAACTATAAAAGATATTGCTTCTGACTTTATCGAAGCAGAAAAACAAGTAATAGGTTCATTTCAATCACAAGTAGATAGAAATAGTGGTGTATGGGACTTGTATAATCCACAAAAAATTGCA
>DASUZI010000138.1:0-22642 GCA_036376955.1 Nitrososphaeraceae archaeon | reverse complement strand
ATCTACCCAAGGAAGTCGTGCAGAACTAGATGAAGTTATCAAATGGATAAGCGAAGGAAAAATAAAAGTAATAATAGATACAATTTATCCTTTTGAAAATATGGTAATGGGTCACATAAAAATGATGGAATCACAGTTATTTGGAAAACTGATAACGACTCCACAAAAATTATAATCTATTAAAAATCTTAATTTGTAATAAAACTTAGATATTCCTGACATTATATAAAATGAGAAATATTATAATGACAATACCGATAGTTAAAACTGCTATAGAATCAGAGGAATCCAGTGTTATTGATGCGTTAAAGTTAGCCTTTGTAGCTGATCCTGCTACACGTTGGGTATGGCCAAATCCTCAGAAATATCTTTCAAATTTCTCTAGCTTTGCCAAGGCTTTTGGAGGAAAAGCGTTTGCATGTCAAACCGCGTATTATGTTGGAAACTATTCTGGTGCAGCTCTTTGGCTTCCGCCAAACGTTCATCCTGATGTAGACCTCTTGACTGCATTATTGCAAAGTAGTGGGTCTGAGGAGGCAAGGAAGGATGGCCCAGAAATATTTGAAAAAATGAATAGCTATCATCCAAATGAGCCTCATTGGTACTTGCCACTTCTTGGTGTTGATCCACTTCATCATGGCAAAGGATTTGGTTCTGTTTTAATTAAATATACAATAGTTACATGTGATCAAGATAACAAATTCGCCTATCTTGAATCATCAAATCCAAAAAACATTCCATTCTACGAACGGCATGGTTTTGAACTGCTTGGCACAATCCAGGTAAACACATCACCACCTATCTTTCCAATGCTGCGTAAGCCACAAAAGTTATGAATAAATTAATTCTTTTTAATTAATATAATAAAATTTTTAATTGCAACATTGAATTTTATCTTATTATAATTATACTCATTCCAACAGAGTTCTTTAATTTCTTATGTATATAATTATCATAAATTTCTGAGCGTTCATTGTACTTCTTTCCAGCATGAAAACATAATGGGTAATATTCATGAACTACAAAATTGTGTACAATCTGATATTTCTTTATCAATTACTAATTACATTACACAGGTTGAAAGAATAGAATTGAGAATAGATTAAGAAATGAAAATCAAAAATATTTATTAGTGTATGAATCCTTTTTGCTGAAAGATACTTTCTTTTATCCAATATTCTAATTCTTTATCTGATAAGTTTTGTCGTGTCTTGATAATTGAAACTGCATCTTTTCCTACTGGATATCGTACGTCTCGATTTTTAGATACTATTGCTTGATAGATTACCTCTGCTACATCATATGATACTGAAGAAGAACTACTATTAAGCATAGGTTCAAAACCTTCAAAGAGTTTTTGGGTTAATTGTGAATATGGTGAAGTTATGTTATTTGTAGTACTAGGATTATTATCATTATTATTTACTATCACATCTACATTTTCAAAGAAATTAGTTTTTACTACACCTGGTTCAATTAATATAACATCTATTCCAAATTGTTCCAATTCATATCTCATCGACTCAGACAATCCTTCTATAGCAAATTTACTGCTAATATATGCGGAATTAAGAGGTAAACCTATTTTTCCACCAATTGAGCTAACATTTATTATGTTTCCATTTCCTTGATTTCTCATTATTGGTATAACTTCTTTAGTAACTCTAATAACTCCAAAAAAATTTGTTTCAAACTGGGATTTAAATTGGTCTAGTGACAAGTCTTCTACAGCTCCCATGACTCCATACCCAGCATTATTAACTAATACATCAATTCTTGAACTTTCATCAGTGATTTGTCTGATGGCATCTTTAACTGATTTGTCATCTGTTACATCTAATTGTAAGACTTTTAAAGGAAGATTTTCTTTTTCAACAACATCATTTATTTTTTGTGATTTATTTAAATTTCTCATAGTTGCATAAGTATAAAATCCCTTTCTTGCAAGAAGTAATGATGTTTCAAACCCTATACCTGAAGAGCTACCGGTAACTACAGCAACCTTCCCTTGTTGAGATCTTTTATTTTCCATAATTAGTAACACATTTCAAATTATAAATAATTAGCTGTTTACAAATTTTAAAAAATATTTATGATATTATATTCTTTTATTCTATCTAATTGAAATTTATTTTAATAAAATAATATGATCTTTATAGAACTACAAATTTATGTCAAAATCAGTTCACACACCTCCGAGTTCTTACTATACTAAATATTTTTAATAATATCATATTATATAATATATTAACAGCAAAATTATTCGGCCATAGATAGAATTATATTGAATTATCCTTAAAATTTTAAGGATTAAATAATGTTAAAGATTTTAAGTTTTATATTTGGTATTATAAGTATCACTATTATTTTATTTTCCTCAAACTCACCTAATATCTTTATTTATGCTCAAGATAATCAATATTATTATAATTCCACCAACGAAAATAACTCCTCACTTGTAAATGAACTCGAAAGTGTAAAAAATATACTTGAAAGTAAGGTAACAAAACTAGCTATAGCTTTGCAAATTGCTAGTAATTTACCTCACATTTTACAACCTCCTGATATAAATTTGGTAGATCCAAAAGTTAAGGGTATACCAAAAGATGCAGATATAGAAAAGAGAAAAATAGCTAAAATACTATTGGATCAATTTGAATTTTCATCAATTGATTTTTTATTAAATAATGGAAATATATATTTTGATGAACCATTTGAAGATCAATTAAATCGAACGGTAACTAATCTTTCATTTAGAGACTATTATCAAATAGTAAATCAGACTAAAAAAACTTACTTGAGCGATGCAATTATCTCTAAAACAACAGGAAGAAATTTGGCAGTAATTGCTACTCCAGTAATCAACAAAGAAAATAATATAACAGGAATACTGTTAGGAACAATTAATTTTAAGAATTATGATAAATTTTTGCAGTCACTTCATTTACAAAATAATAGCAGATTGGTATTAATTGACAAAAGTGGAGTAAAGATAGGTGATTCTAACGAAAATAAGACGTCAGTCTCAAAAGAATCTTTTGAGAAAAAACAGTTTTCAAATTTTACATCCTTCAAGTATGCATTGAAAGGTAAGTCAGGAAGTATTGTGGAAAAATTTGATGGGAAAGAAAGTCAAATCACTTTTCTTCCATACGATCTCTTTCAAAATAAAAGAATTTTACTTCTCATTCAAGTTTGTAACAGTAATGTAAATAACTCAAATAAATGCATAGATAATAATAAAGAACTTCACCTATTTAACGAGAATGTTTTGACTAGACTTGGTAGTTTTTTTTAAGCTAACATTTTATTCTTATATCTTTTTTATTATTCAATATTAAACTCTTCACTATAGATATTAGTCTTAGTTGCATTCTAAGAAAGATATTTCTAATAAAATTATTTTTAATTCATATTTTTAAATTATAGATACCCACATTGAAATGCATTTTTGAAATACAAAATTGTATCAATACAGGATACGTCTTAGCGACTGATAAGTTTACAGAATCCCAGTATATTATTTTTATATTTAATGTATCACAAGATGTGATTAATTTTAGTATTCAAAATGCATTAATCATAAAAAATAAATTTTTAGTAACAAAAGAAGAAGAAGGAAGCTAATCATTTCCTTCCCTTCTACTTCCTTTGCAAGAAATAGTTTTGTATGGCCTTTGTGTGTTTTGTGTTGTGGTTTATTTGTTTATGAATGGAGCTATATTATACATTATACATTACCATTTGGAATATAAAAGATTTATTATTTGTCATAGCCTGAACATTATTGAAGGGTTGATATTACGTGTGGACACACAAGAAAAGTCCAGACTATGACAATTGACTTGGTTAAGTTGGTGCCTTTACCTCGTCAAATTGGAGGTTAATGACTAAATTACATATTGCATAAAATCTATTTATTAATAACTTAAATTCTCGTTCTATATTCTGAAATTAATCTTTATTTAATTATTACAATAAGTATCTGTTAGATCAGGTAAATCCTGTGACACCCGTTACTCCTTGTGGTCCTTAAATTCCTTGTGGTCCGGTTGCTTCTACTGCACCTGCTGGACCTGTCTCTCCAGTTGCTCCACGTGGACCAGGTGGACTAGGTCGACCTTGTGTTCCTTTTCTATTGTCTCTTTTATTATCATCTTTATCAACGAATTTAAAATGTTTATAGAATTCCACTGAACTTACAAAGAATCTTCCTAACTTTGTTAAAATGAGAAATCGAATCCCTTCTGTTACACGGTTACGAATAAGTTTAATAGTCCTTTAACAACTTCCAAGTAAATAATATAAAATGATATTAGGTAACTGATCTGTAAAAAATTAATACAAACTCTATTTACGTTACATTCTACATCATCATAACCAAAATATGCTTTGAAAGCTTAGTAACATCTTTATTTATTTCTTTTCCATTTATACTATCTAAATATTTGTTATTATCTGATAAACTCTATACCGTTTACACTACTGAAATCTCCAATGATAACACTAGATCCAGGAGTTATAAGTTTCATAAATTGTTGGAAACCTTGTCCACAATTTTTATCATTCTTCATTTTTTCCATGACTTCATCTTTATGTTTTTTTGTCATTGTAGTGAAATATCTCTATCCACACTTCCTCATCCTCTAGATTAGCTGATACAGTTCTGGCTATAGTAGTAAATTCCATATCATTTGTAGTACTGCTAAGTTGAAATATACCCCACCGTGAAACACCGTATTTTCTAAATACCTCAGCAAATGGTTTACTAAATTCTACCATTTTATCATGATCCTTTTTTGGAAAACGATAGATTACTGTCTGGATTTCCTCTTCTAAATTTTTCTTTATTTCTCCTTTCTTTTCTATTAAATCTGATTGACTCATTAAAAAAATACTATACTATGTATAGTATAAAAGTCAGTGGGAGTAAAAGTATAGTTAATAGTTGCAATCCATCAAAGAAGGTCCAAAAGTACAATCCTATCCCAACCATGATAAAGATATCGTAATTCAACCACAAGTAAAGTTTGTGAAATGCCCAATTAGGACTAGTCTTGGAATTTTAGGCAAGAAATGGACAATTTTGATCATTAGAGATATTGGTGTTCGCAAGATTAATCGCTTTAATCGAATTCTGGAATCTATTCCTGGTCTTACTCCTCGAGTCCTTTCAATGCGTCTGAAGGAGCTAAAGAATGAAGGCTTGATCGAATGCATAGAGAAAAAGAAATCACCACCAACCATGATGGTGTTGTGGAGGCTTACGGAGAAAGGTAAAGATACTCTACCTATCTTGATGCAAATGGTTGCATTCTCATCCAAGTGGTATGCTGAGGTTATCTTTGAGGATAAGAGACCTAGAAAGTTTAGTGAGATCTTTCCTCAACATGAGGCAAGAGAAATGATTACGCGTTACATTTGACTGAACTATTTGTTTTATCTATTATCAAAGTGTAGAACTGTCAATACCTTCTCTGCTCATATTTCTCAGGGTATGTGTTGCAATTGCACTATAGGACCTTGGGAAAACAGTTTTACTTTCACTTGTTAATTGGTAAACCAATCTTGGTTTGCCGAAATTGCCTCTTATTTCTAGACTTACTCCTATATCTCTTTTTGCAAGATAGCAAGGTGTTTGGAACAGCCATTCTTGATATCTTCATAATGTTTGCCAATTCCACAAGTCCTAAGTTTTGCATAACTTTGAGATAATAGAGCAACTTCTTCTTTGGTTCACTAAATCCTTTTTCTCTAGCAGTAGGAAACGAATAATATAATTGTAAATAAAAGAATTCAAATTGAATTAATCATAGTAGATAAGTTCTAGTAACAAAAAGAAGAAGAAGTAGGCAGAGTCCGTCTTTATCTTCTCTTTACTCATTGGTCCTATCTGTTTATTTTCTGCATTTTTAAGCCTAATTAATTCTGTATTCAAAGTTTCTATAATTGTCTAATCTTTAAGATCTTTTGGTTGTATCTAATCTTCCTGATAGCCTAATTAATTGACCAACTATTCAATGTATTATTGTAGGGAAATGAAATAGCATAAATTTAAAATTTACCGATCCGAAATTTAGGAATTGACTATCTAGATAATGACTTAGAGCAAATAAAGCAATTATAAAATATTCTATATATTGATATAAATAACTCAAAATGAAAAGTTTGGATTATTGTTGTATATTCTCAATTATTTTCGTAGCTTCATCATAGCTAAAAGCTTTTAAAGTTACAGTACGTGCATTACCTTGACTTTCAATAGACAACAGACAAGACATCAATGCTTCATCGTTAGGAGCCTCTACTACTGATATTCCATCATATTTACCAAACGTATAATATGTTTCTATTAGTTTCCCACCAGCATTTTCTAATTTGGATTTAAAAGCATCAGCTCGTTTTGGAGATTCTTTTACATTTTTTATTCCCTGATCTGTATAATTCCATAAAAGTATATAGAAAGACATTAAATATGTATGAGATACACAAGATATAACCTTATCGTTTCAATAACTTATTAATATATAATTTCAGTAACTTGTTAAACAGTAATTAGCTATATTTACAGAAAAGCTTACAATATAAAATAGATTTTTCATAAATTTCTGAACTAAAAAATTCTGTCCAAATGAAATTACAAACCTTACATTCTATCCTCACGAATAAGTTTATATCTTTAGGATAAATACCAAAGTTTGATATCCCTAATAATATTTAATCGTTAATATTTCTTTTCTGAACTTTTCATGATACTCTATATAGGTATCTTGAAAGTTAATTATAAATTTTTTACGTGACTCTATATCGTATTAATACTGATTTCTAAATCATATAAATAAAGATAGATGAATAAAAAGAAAGGTAATACAATGTTTAATCACAATGATAATTAACTACTATCCATGGAATTTTTGTCTTTAAATGATCTTGTTTTACATCTTATGCTAATTCATAATAATTCACATTAATAGACTATTTATATAATACCTATCATAGAAAAATAAAAAAGTCTGATAAATATTACTATTTCTATGTCGGTCGAAACTATACAAGCCAAATTATGGACAGAAAAAGTGATAGATTCTGTCCTTCCTGTAGTAGTTAATTTTAGCGCAGTTAGATGCGGTTTTTGTCAAGCTTTAGAACCATTATATAATAGATTATCTGAACAATATAAGAATAAGTTAGTTTTTCTAAAGCTTATGGTAGATGATAAAAATAATCAGGAGTTAATAGATCGTTTATCGATTGAAGGTACACCTACATTAAAGTTTTATTGTAAAAATAGAGAGATAGGTGAACATATTGGATATGCAATAGAACCAAAATTAAAACAAAAGATAGAAATGTTTTTATCAGAAATGGAATTCTGCATTAAGAATAGTACTCGATTGGCTAAAAATATTCAAGATGATACCAGATGAGACACGAAAAAGAAGACGATTCTTTTTTTCAAAGACGACTCTTATAGGTGGAATGCAAAATTCCGTACTTGCCCTTGAAACTTCAATGAGTGGATGGAACACTCAAAAGAGTTTAAATTGAATTCTCACAAAATATAGTATTCGATCATGAGAATCCAAATAGAGCTTATTGTAATACATTTGGAGAGGTTTATGAAATTTGATAATTGTTGACTAACTTAGGGGATATTGGGATGAATAAAATCTCTACTTCTAATATAATGTCCATTTAGGTTAGCTCTGAATGAGGAACATGATAAATTCAATAATGTATAAAGTTGGATCCAACCTAGTGCATTATGTATAAAGTGTCTTGTTGGACGAATCTTGGGAAATAATGAGTACCTTGAACAAGTTAGAATCTTTGAAATTATGGAACTTCCCACGAGACCTTGGACTCATCATGTGTGTTAAATTGAGCCGGACTTAAATAATTCTGAATATATTATTGTTCATATAGAAGGAGCAGCTCTAGTTCAGAGCCGTGATGGTGTTAGAACTTGGATAGGCCTAATGAAGCAAAATATTTATGATACACGCAGTTTGGTAACTCATATGAATACTCTTAAACGGCTGTATTCTGCTGCAGGTGGTGGCTATTTTGGAAGCTTTGATTATGGAGAATTGTGGAATAGTCCAACAAAAGGACTTGCCTAAATGTCTCGATGGAGTTGCTGTATATTCAACTAATCCTCAAAATGTGATTGTATTAGCTTGGCTGACAGCTCAACAAACATTCTATTAAAAATGGTAGTCATTTTTATTTAGGAGATCACCACAGGGCAAAAAGTGCAAGGTTATTTCAAAAGGACTTCCCTAATACAATGGAACAAGAATTACAATCCTTGCTTCTAATTCTTTTATCAGTGGAGAATATTTTGCTATCAACAACGGTGGAAACCTTGGCTCTCTGATTTTGGTATTTCTTGGGCAATGTTTGATATTCTGTGGCTTAAAGAATATCTTTTACAATATTCTTGGACGCTCAGAGATGGAATAACATAGTTGTAGGTAAGTGAATCAAAATATCAGCTCAATTTATTGAAGACTGCACTAAAGAGTATTCAAAGCATTTAACCTTGTGTAAATAATCTCATCCTAAAAATTTCAACTTTAAATATAATTAGTATAAAGTATTATTTGGATCCATATGTGATAATGCGGGTACACAACAAGTTATCAAATTTATAAAACTGATTAACTGATCTAATAATATGATTAAATTTTTGAGATAATTCATAGTTTTATCCTTAAATGGACTATTTAATAATATGAAAAGGATAATCTATCAGAGACAATGTCAAGTAATTTATCCAAATTCAGAATAGATATATCATTTAAATTATACTAGTATTATAATGATAATAAGATTAGAAGATTCATTTATCAACCTAGCACAACAATTGGGTAAACCATTTACAGAAGCAGAGAAGCACCAGTTAGCAGGACTTATTTCTGATAGAAAAACCTATGATCAACTATGATTTATTATATCTGATCAAGAAAGAGAGAAGGAACAATCAAAATCAACTGTAATTGAATTATGTAATATTGGTGAAAGGTATTTTGCTTTGAATATTTATTATAATGAAGATCAAATGCAAGATAACATACCATTGTCTATTAGAGAATTATTACCTACTATATCTCCTGTTCAGATAGATGTTATGGCTAATATGTCACAAACAAATTCAGATAATAATAATACAAGACAAAATTATATGAAAGTAGCACAAGTTTATGATGATGGTGATGTTCATTCACATTATGTCAATGAGGTCATACAGGAAGATAGTGGAATTGTGCCTATAGATGATATATAAAAATGATAACATGATTTTGTATATATTCTAATGAAAATCAGCAACAATACATTCACAAAATCTAATTTATTATTGTATGATTAACTAAATTATGCTATATGTTTGAACTACTAAATTGTGTCAAAACAGCTCCAATTAGTGTTATATATTTATTCTCTAAATAATAACCGTCATTTAACTATTAGACAGCATGATAGTTCCGAGGTTCCCCAGTGATCTTAAAACAGGAATATTAATAAAAATGAGTGTAATATCAAAAGTATGACTCTACCTAAGGGATATAAAGCTCCAAATAAGAAAGAAATTTCTGATAACAAAGATTTTGGAAATAATAACAGTGCACCAAACAAGAAAAATAGTAGTTTAACAGATGAAATATTAAAAAGCACTACTATTGATGATACGATTAATAAAGTTCTAGAGAGAGGTAATGAAGTAGTTACAAATCTTGAAGATACAGTTAAAGAAGTGATAGAAAAAGACAAAGATGTAACTGGAGAAGATTCTTCAACTATAGATAAATCAATCAGATATGAAGATCAACCAGATAAATCTCAATTATCTCAAGAAAATCAAATGAATATAAAAAATGATGATAAGTATAATGATAATTCTAATTTGGGAATTAGCACGGATAAATCTTCAACTAAAGAAGAATTAACAACAACAATGCCAACAACAACAAAAAAAGAAGTTGGAGGTACAAAAAGTGGAGATAAGGAATCACCAGTTAATATAAAATCAATAGTTTTTGGTCTATTTGTATTGATTGGATTTATTATCCTTGTATATTCAATATTTATGGGAATTGTAGGTGAACCATTAGCATCAGTAGCAGATACTATATTTGTCGCTGTAATTATTGGATGTTTTACTTTGGTAGGTGTAATTGTTGGTAGAGCATTTTTAAAGAAATAGGTTATTGTCTTTAAAATCTTATATTATTTTATCTAAAAACGATCAACATAACAAAGACCATGTAAATTAACGCCATAGTCTTCATTACGTTAAGAATTAATGTGTTAACTAGATAGATGTATTACTGCTATTAGTGTAGAAATAAAAAACAAAAGATTCTACTAGCAACTTTATTAGATCAATAGTCAAAAAAATAAAAAATACTCTGAAAAACTTGTCTTCTCCAATGTATTTTTTTTCCACAATAATGGAAAGATTTTTTTTGTGATTACTAAATACTACTTAAATAAATGAATTTAATTAAATCTAACTTTTAATACTAATAACAAATTTTTTGAACTATAAAGTAGTGTTAAAATCAATTGACATTCCTCCGAGCCGGTATTATATTTGGATTCCTTTACATATATTTTACAATAATAAAAATAGGGAAAGATATCTAAAAATTCCACAAAAACTTGATATTGTTCTGAAACATATTTAATAGTTTTAGCAAGGAGGTAAATATACAACTGATTCATGATTACTATAAATATCTAGATGTCTAAAAAATACAAGAACAAATTATTAGATATACAATTATTAAATAAAATTTAATATTATGATTATATTTTAAAAAAGGATAAAAGTAACTATATCGATAACATAATATGGTTATTAAACAAAAACTAGCCATTACTATGATAGTATTATTTTCTGTTTCGCAGCTTATGACACCCACAATATATGCTGCAATAGAAAAAGTAGAAAATTATGCTGCAGATATATGCATACAGACTTATAAAGGTGATTGGGATGGCAAAGATTGCGATATCCAAGAAGCAGAAGATGAACAAAAATATTATGATGATATAGCAAGTTTAGAAGATTCTATATGTAAAAAAGTGGTCAAAGATGTAAGCCCTGAAGATTTGATCGACCTGTGTAAAAATCTCAATGTCTTTGAAAAGTAACTAATTTCTTTCTTTTAAAGAAATACTCTTGTTGATATAATCAATTATTAAATAGAATGTAAAAATCTTAATTTTAATAAAATAAATTAAAAATTCCTATTTTTCAATTAAAGGAGATTAGATAAATAATGATGGAGTGAATCTCCGTAACGTTCACATAATATTGCTTGAGTTATCGGAGTTTCCATCAATTCTTATTCTATTTTATAATTTTATTAGATGGCTTAATACATAAATTTATTGGTAAAATTTTTAGGCGCCGAAAAATTAGAGATTATAATTCTACCACTCATTAGACCAATTTCTTTAAATTTTTTAAATATAATTAATAATATATGAAGGATATACAGTCCTAAATTTTAGGAGTAGGATAAATAATGAAAAATCCTTTATCAAATAATAGAAATCCTAGATCCACAATAGATACAAATGCTGCTATTGTAAATGCTTTATTTCCAAGGATATATTGAGAATATGAATTGCGTTCCTCTCTTACTAGTTATTATAGATGGTAGACAAATAAATGTGGCATCATAGCAATAAAGGCAATAAAAGCATCAAATTTACTGATGATTCAATAAAATGTTGTGTATGCTTTATAGAATTTGAAAGTTCAATAAACAATACTGCTATAGCAGATGATCCTCCAAATATAAGAGAATACTATTCTACTGTAATAAACTTAATATCTCAAATAATTAACCGTTATAACGGTAAGGTTGCAAAAAATCTTGGTGATCGTGTATTGTGTTATTTCTTAAACTTTTCAGATCTTAATAATGAAAAAGCAGTTGAAGAGGTAATACAATGCGGATTAGAGATTTTAGAAAAGCGAGAAAACCTGAATAAAGAATTATTGAAGAATAATAATTTATCACAAGTTGAGAACTATAAGATTAGTTTAGATTATGGTGTAGTAGACTTAGCCTTGGCCGGAGATAATTATCAACTAGATATATTTGGTTCTACAGTTAATATATGTTCAAAGATTAATTCTTCTTCTTTAGTTCCCAAAAACAGAATAATTATTGGAAATAATTTTTATAGAATTTTAAAAGCTTTTCCTAATATTATAAACAAATATAATTTTATAAATAATGGTGAATTCAAAGTAACAGAAAATGTTGGATATCCTACATACACTATAGAAAGAAGTAATATTTTGTCGCAGAATGATTATTCTAACAATAGACAATCTACCATGGTGAAGAATCAACCTAGAATATTTGAAGATAGTATAGGAAATAAGAATAAAAATAAAGAAGGTTTCTTTTTCCATAAAAAAAAGAAAAACAAAAGAATAATTATAGTCGATGATGATGAAGATGTTATTTTTACTTATAGAAGCTTTCTAAAAGATTATGACTATCATATTGCTTGCTTTACAGATCCTAATCTTACGCTAAACTATGTAGAAGAACTTTCAAATTTTGATGATTTACTAGTAATACTTGATATTCGAATGAAAGATTTGAATGGATTTCAATTACATCAAAGAATAAAATCTATAGACCCAACAATTAAGATTCTTTTTGTAACAGCTTTGGATATATTAGATGAATTATTAAGTATAGTTCCAGGAATCTCAAAAGGACAAATTATGAGAAAACCAGTAGATAAAAAAATATTCACAAATACTGTAAGAAATATGTTAGGTTAAAAAGACATTATTATTATTATTATTAAATACTTTTTATGAACTATAAAGTTGTGTTAAATCCAGTTCACACACCTTCGAACTCGTTAATTGATTGGATTATATTTGTATAAAAATAAGAAAAAATTTAAGAAATACTTAATTAATCTTCCTAGTTTTTAACCAGTGATTATTAGTTCATCTTTATAGTCACATTTTGCCAAGAGAATTTAAATCAATTACAAAACGATATCGTACATCGCTACTTAATATACGTTCGTAAGCTTCATTTACCTTTTGAATTGGAATGAGCTCAACATCACATGCAATATTGTGTTTACTGCAAAAATCGAGCATTTCTTGAGTTTCACGAATTCCACCAATTAAAGAACCTGCAAGATTGCGACGTGAACTTATCAAAGAATGTGCATTGAGCTGAGCATCTTTTTCTGGAGCTCCAACTACAACCATTGTTCCATCAAGTCTGAGCAGATTCAAATATTGGTTCAAGTTAAAGTCAGTCGAAACCGTATTGATTATAAGGTCAAAATATCCTACTAGTTTTTCGAAAGATTTGGGGTCAGATGTTGCATAAAAGTCATCAGCTCCCATTTTCTTGGCATCTTCTTGTTTTTTAAGTGAATGGCTTAACACAGTTACTTCTGCTCCAAGTGCATGTGCAATTTTTACGCCTATATGTCCCAAGCCACCAAGACCTATTATAGCAACTTTTTTTCCTGGTCCTGCATTCCAATGAATAAGAGGCGAATAAAGAGTTATACCAGCACAAAGAAGGGGAGCGGCATGTTCTGTAACAAGGTTGTGAGGCATTCTAAGTATGTAGTTTTCGTCTACTATAATTTTATTAGAATATCCTCCCTGAGTAGAAGTTTTTCCATTTTTTTCTATTCCATTATAAGTTGTAAGTACATTGCTACAATACTGTTCAACACCTTGACGGCAAGCATCACAGTCACGACAAGAATCAACAAAACAACCTACACCTACTTTATCGCCAACCTTGAATCGCGTAACTTGTAAACCAACTTGTGAAACATTCCCTACTATTTCATGACCTGGAACCATAGGATAAGTGGATCGTCCCCATTCATTTTTCACTTGGTGGATATCGGTATGACAAATCCCACAATACTGAATATCAATCATTACATCATGATCAAGTAGGTTCCTTCTTTCAAAAGAAAAAGGTGTTAGAGACGCTTTGGCTTCCTTAGCTGCATATCCTATAACCTGAATCATGGACTCTAAAATAGTTGATAGGCAGTTATGAATTTAACTTGTTTTGAAATAATATTATATAACTCATTTTTCATAGAATGATAATATTTATTTTTACCTTCCTATACCTATGTTACTTGAACACAGGAAATAATTTTTAATTATTCTATTATTAAAAATATTAAAACTTATTTCGATAAGCTGATACTAACTACATGTTGTATTCGAAGCCCTCCGGTCCCGTCTCGCAACAAGGCTCAGAATATTTTACTAGGTTTATTAATAATATAATAAACTATACTAAAATAATATCTATTAAATTTTTATAGCTATAAATTCATGGATTAGAAATTATCACTAAGCTTCACTCAAACAAGTAATATAGATTCAAAGTAAATTTGAAATCAACTGGAAAAATTCTACAATAGTATAAAAAATCCTACAAACGAACTAGTTAGAGTGTTTAGTATTGACAAATAATAGATGTATATTTGGGTGATTGAATAATTTATACTATGAGTTACAAGAAAGAATTTATCGTATCAAAAATAGAGACTTCTAAAGATAATAGTTCTTATGTATATGTATCGATCTATACTAATGGCCATTTTTATCCTTCTAAAAGACAACAAGGTTTCCCCGAAAATCCTTTCGGAGTAGCAGCAATACCTATTACTTCATTGGATGATTTGAAGAATTTACCGAAGAAAATATCAGATGCTATAGAAAGTGCATTTGGTGGTGATAGGAATAACATGTCATCAGAATCAACCACCTTTAAAATGAATGTGAGAGAATTTGAAGAACTTGGGATAAAAAAAGGAGATAAGGTTACCCTAGAAATTAATATATCTAATAATAACGATATCGCGGCATGAAATCATAAAGAGATAATATTGTTTCATTTTTAAGATATTTACTCTAAATCTTATAAAATTATAATCCTGAACTACAAAATTGTGACAAAATCAGTTAACTATACTCTATTTGCACGCTGACGAGTAAGTTTATTAGTACATTATCAAAGTTCAAATGTTTAGCAATATGTTACTGTAATTAGAATTGATTACATAATAAAGAAAATATTAATGAAAATACCATTCTATAATTATTCAGAAGTATAACAATTATTCTATGTACTAGTTATGGATTCAATAAAATAAAAGGTTATATTAATAAGTTATACAAGATAGCATATTCAATTGGAGTCTTCAATACAAAAACCACCAACAATATCATTACGCTCAAATATATGGATTGTTATTCCAATTGGCGCCTTAATTCTAGCAATAGTGACTGCTAACCTTCTGCTTCTTAATTATGTTCATGTATTTACTTCAATATTATGGACTGGAACAGATATATTTATGGCATTCCTACTTGGTCCCATACTTAGAAATGTAAGTCTTTCAACACGTAAAGAAGTCATTTCATGGCTTATGCCAAAAATGATATTTTATATGCCAATTGTAGCATCTGTTACAACTACTGCAGGTTACTTCCTCGCTTCAAAAATGGGTTTAATTACTCTAGAATCTCCAGTAGTATACTGGATCATCACGGTATTAATTATTGTTACAGTAATGCTTATTCAAGGACTTGGAATTCTTCTTCCAACAAATATTAGAGTCTATCATGAGTTAAGGAAAAAGGAACCGAATATGACCAAAATCCAGAAACTTATGCGTAGATATGTCAAAGTTGTTGCAACTCAGGCACTTCTTCAGTTTGTAATAATATTCATAATGGCAAACTTTGCTACTGGATTTTTTTTTAGATAATAATTACTACCATCTCCTTTTTTTATAAAATTCTTTTATCATTTTCATTGAAATTGATCATATATAAAATTTTGTTTAGTGATAATTCGAACTACAAATTATATCAAGAACAGGAATAATTCAATAACAAGCAATTAACTGAAAAGAGAATATTCTAAATATTACTTAATACATTATCAATGATATAATGAAATCAACATTTAAATCAATAGTTTTTGTAGTAGCATCTGTTTTTCTATGATAATTTTACTTCCACTTTATGGACAGTAAAGTCAATAACAAACAGCATAATAGATCATATAAAAACGACCGCAAGACAAATAAAAAAAACTGGATCGGAATTTGCAAACAATTTTACATGAGAAGTCAACCAAAAACAGGGGAAAATATTTGGTTAAATCGGAGAATCTTCTAAAAACAGCAGCTTTCGAATGAATTTTAAAAAGTATGAATATATAATAATTATTTCAATTGTGAACTGAATAATCCTATTATATTTTTTTGTTAAATAATTTATATGAGTAATGCCACTAAAAAAGATAAATCAAGAAATCCTGTTCCAACAATAGATTTAATATTATCTGAAAATTCTAATAGCGACAAGATCTTAATAATAAAACGAAAAAAAGATCCCTTCAAAGATTATTTTTCATTACCAGGAGGTTTTGTTAATGAAGGGGAGAAGGTTGAAGATGCAGCAAGAAGAGAGGCAGAAGAAGAATTATTGGTTAAAGTAGAACCAATTGATATTTTAGGTGTTTATTCTGATCCTAATCGAGATCCAAGAGGGCACATTATGTCTATAACTTTTATAGCTAAAATAATAAACGGTGAGCTAAAAGCAGGAGATGGTGTTGCAGAAATAAGATGGATAGGAATTAATAATTTAGAAAATATAAAATTTGGATTTGATCATTCAAAAATATTATCTGACTATCAGACATGGCTGAAGAACAAGGGAACATATTGGTCTTCAAAATAAGACATTTGACTGATAGTTTAAACAATTCAAGATTTCATCTTGTAATTCTTTGAGATGATCAATACACAAAGTATTGTTTAAAAATTTATCTTCTACAACAGTATATTTTTCATAGTAATTCATGACGATTTTTGAACTACAAAATCGTGTAAAAATCAGTTAAGATACATAAGTTTAAATTCTATCGACTAAGTTTATAATATACCATAAATTTATTTTTAAATTAATTATGCTTAAATTTTCTTAAGATTTTGTGTTTACCAATAATATGAAAACTTGAAATTATCACAATCAAATGAAATTTTAATAAAGTTGTCATAATAAATGATTATTAAGAATGAATTCAAATAGTGATTCGTCTTTACATAATGAATCTATCGTATCACTATTTACAAAGCAGGCTATTCCCTTTACCCAACTTTCAGAACATTCTGACCAGTATGGATTAGAATTAATAGATGGATTAGCGAAACCGCAGAGAGACGATACAGTATTAGATGTTGCATGTGGACCAGGGATAGTAGCATGTGAACTAGCAAATTATGTTTCGCATGTAACTGGAATTGATATAACACCAGCTATGATTGAGCAGGCAAAACAAATACAAAAAGAAAAAAAATTAGGCAACCTAACCTGGAAAATTGGAGATATTATCACCCTACCATTTGATGATTCTTCATTTTCATTAGTTATAACACGATATAGTTTTCATCATTTACTTGATCCACAAAAAGTTTTAGATGATATGATACGTGTCTGCAAGCATGGTGGAAGAATTGTAATTATTGATGTAACACCTGAATCGAGTAAAGCAAATGAATATAACAAAGTCGAAAAGTTACGTGATCCATCACATGTAAAAGCATTTACTTTTAAAGAATTAACGAATCTAATGGAAGAATCAGGATTAGTAAACCTGGAAACTAAATGCCAAAATCTAGAAATGGAATTGGACAAGTTACTTGAAGCATCATTTCCCCTTCACGGAAATAAAGAGAAAATTCAACATTTGTTTAAAGAAGATGTAAAAAATGATAATTTGGGAATGAAAAGTTTTCTTAAAGAAACTAATAAAGATAATAAGATTCACTTTTACTTTCCTATATCTATGTTACTAGGATATAAGAAATAATTTTTTAATTATTCTAAATATAATACAATGAAGAGATAAATTTCAATAAGCTGATCCCAATTACATGTCATACACGAAGCTCTCTCTAACTTCTTTCTCCTTCTTCCTCTTGCATTGAAACCATTTCATTTATGGCCTTGTCTTGTTTTGTTGTCGTTAATTAATGGAGAAACGATATAATATAGAATATATACTTCGAAACATAAGATTTTTTATACCTGGAAACTATATCCACACAAAGCAGTTTTTCTTATTCTTTTTGCTATGAATTATTCATCTAAAGCAATTATATTTTCTATTATTATTGGTTTTGTTAAGACATCAAATAACGAAGGTAGAGTAAATTCAGAATGGTTATACTTGTTCTTTTTATTATTTTGTTTTTGTTGCTGAATTTCTAGGGACGAATTACACTTTCATTCTTTTTTGAATCCATAAATAATCCACCAAAGAACACAAATACGCCCAAAATAGATGTAAATACTAGACCATATTCATATGAAAATGCTGAAATTCCTAAAAATTGTGTATCAGGATATCCTTGAGTGGTCAGTTTATTATTTACAACGTCGTTTATTACCATTGATCCCACAGCTATAGCTCCAAAAGAACCTACTGTCATAAGAATAGCTCCAATTATTATGATAACTCGTCTTTGTTTAATATAATGCAAAATACCTAAAGACGAAGCATTTAAAACATTTTTGGATTTCATTATACAATAATATGTTAAGAATTTTATATAATACTTAAAGGACAATGTTAATTGAAGTCATACCCTCTCTAAGTTATCCATTTCAATAGAGGAAGCTATTACAGTATAGAATTGTGTTATACTTGTCTATGCTTGTATGCTGTAGTATTCTCTTGTTAAATAGTAGATTGTTTGAAGATAAATTGATTGCTAGAACCCTCTAAGGAATTTATATCATAACAATATGAGGCTGTGACAATCATTATGCTTATGCTCAAGTTCTTCGGCTAGATTTGGTCACAGTAATGCACAATATTCATTACAATATTTAATACTTTGACATAATTCAATTGTCATAGCCTGAACATGATCAGGAACAGAACATCCACAATTGTAATTATGTACTTTATCTGTATTTTCTAGGTCTGAGTTTACGAAATACTTCTAAAGCATTAGATATATTCGATGGTGAGAAATGAAGTCCTATTGATAATAAGGAAATGGATCCAAGGGTTTGGTTCTTGTCATATAACAAAATTAAGAGAATTTCTGCCTTAATAGATGAAACTATTATTCAGATTGGTATATATCATTTCTATTGTATTTGAATAGAAAATAAAAATTTTTAGGCGCCGAAAAGGTTGATATAAATACTATATTCTAAATATTTTAATAGCATGTAAAAGATTGGCTACCAGGTTATCCATCTGGGTGTTCAAGCTTATTGATTAGACATACCTGTCTATGTGTGGCTTTATGTTATAGGAGTTTGTTTTTTATTTCCTTGTATCGAATCTAACACCATCTACATTCTAGCCCCATAAAAGGAAGCGAGCCAAGTATGGTTATTCCTACAATCATTCCTATAATACAGATACTGAATTTTGTTAACTTAAACATATACATTTATTCTTTTTAGAATAGAAAAAGGTTTTCCATATCTAACAATAGCGATCAATGTCAGAGAACATAATATATTGAATGGAATTAGAACTAATCATATATTACTGTCTTTGAAGAACAATAGCATTTCACAAATAAAATACTAATATTAAAGAACAAGAGCGATTATTTAAATTTTTTTATGTAGTTTTAAAAAGTTGAGAAAACATTGAAAAGAATTAGGATTAGAATAAATTATTTTTAAATTATTAATAAGACAAAATATAAATTTATTATTAATAATTAAATTTCAGCGTCAAAACAACAAGAATAGAGTATAATAAGTAAAGATTGATCAGGAAATATTTTCTGATCCAAGAGGATATACTTTTTATGGGATGCTTCTGATAATTAATAGTGAGAGAGGTGTAATCAATCTTAAATGATATCCAATAATAAGGTTAAAAAAATTTTATTAGTGGATGATGAACGTGATGTCCTTTATACAATAAAGAATATTTTGGAAGACAACGGATTCCAAGTAGATACATTTTATGACCCTATTATTTCTCTAAAATTTTATAAGAGTAGTTATTATAATTTGGTAATTCTTGATATAAAGATGCCAAAAATGGATGGGTTTGAATTATATACTAAAATAAGAGAAAAAGATTCTAAAGTAAAAATTTGTTTTTTGACTGCAAGTGAAATGTATTATGAGAAATTTAGAAAAACACGTTCAGAATTTGGCAGAATAATTGGAGAAGATTGTTTTATTCAAAAACCAATCAAAAACGAAGATTTAGTTAAGAAGTTAACAGATATAATTAATATAGATATATCTACGCATGCCTAAATATTACCTACCTCATATAATTATTTATAACTCTATAATAGTTACAAAATCAGGTGACACTCATTCATTATAGCTCCTATGAATCAATTTATTAGTATGTTAACAAACAATGTAAAAATATAATTTTTAGAATTATAATCTTTCTGCACAAACAAGGTGCAACTTGTTTGTACTTTTTTTATATGTACCATTGATATTATTGACGTATATTTTTGTGTAAGATATAATCTCTTAAGAATTAACTATTGAATCACTTGATAACTATATTGTTATTTACTATTTTAAATAGTTACCTTACGTTATCTAATAACAATAAGTGAATTAAATAAAGGGAAATAAATGTGAAGGAGAAATTGCAAATATTACTGTTATTGTATATAGAGATGGACATGAATATACATAAAGTGATAAGTTGCTAATTTAGTACTCCTCTATATTGTAGATAGTTTTCACAAATCAAAAAGGAATAGTTATAGTACAAATTATATGTAGATTGGAAAAAGTAATATCACTTTATGCCGTAATAGCTTAGATTTTTTAAATACCTTTAATATTATGTTACCTAATCTAGTTATATTGAGATCTCACTTTAACTAAGGTATTGTCTAACTTTACTATTTATATAGTCGGGTTAACATATACCTATTATAATGAATAGGCTTAATTATAAACAGATACTATCATTCAATGAATTGGGTAGGGATAAAAAAGATAAAAAAATAAAACCTGAATATGTGAGAGTAAGGGCAGCAAAATCTGCAGACAAGCCACCGCTTATAGTAAGTATTCCTCGAACAATTGCAAATGAACTTAAAATTGAGGTAGGTGATACTTTTGCCATGATGATAGAAGGAAATAATAAAATCGTAATGATAAAGCCTACAATTTAAAAGGTAATAATGAAATGAATTCAGAAGTAATCAAGAATTTCATATTAGAAATAAGAAAAAAGGAATCCGAAGAAATAACTCAGAATGTTTCCAGAGAATATGTATTCCAATGTAGGAATTGTCAAAAAGAATTTCCTAAAGCATCTGCAAAATTAGATCCATCAGAGATTGAGTTTGCCCTTTCGTTGCATTTAATGGAATGTTTCAACTATCCTCCACCAAAAGATAATGAGTAATACTTTCATTAACCATAAACCTAGTTCAACAACTAAAAACAATGATGGAACAGAGAGTTTAAAAATTATGAATATTACATTTATGAATTTATTAAATAAAAATAATAACAACAATAACTATAAAGGAAAAGGAAAGGCAGAGAAGGAGAAGAACAAGAAATGAGTTCTACTAATAATAACAATAAAGAGTGTAAACATGAAGTTCTTACTGAAACCGATTTGTCTTGTACTGTTTGTGGAATGTCAAGATATGATCAATTACGAAATAAAGAAGAGAGATTAACAAAAAAAGAAGAAAAAGAACTTGAAGATTATTTAAATCAAAAACATTGGGAATTGATAGACTAATTCTTATTTAATTAAGTAACATGGACTTCCAATAATCATCAAAATATTAATCAAAGGTATTGTGTCTATGGTCCAGTCCTTATGAAAATAATACCAAAAAATAGCAATATAACAAATTTCTTTATAAGCAAGCTCTAATGGTATTATTTAAAATAAGCAGCTCAAATTCAATCACTAGAATAATGACAGCAATTCTTCTAGCGTCTACAATAATGACAATAGTTTATGTAGGAATACCGGGCAATATGAAGATTGCATATGCAGGAGATGATTCAGGAAGATCTCTTATAGATATAAGTTCGATTCAAGGTTTCAAAGGTACTCAGAATTTATGGATATGGATGTGATGAGCTTGATGGAGATACGTTTTGGTGTGTTTGAAAAAGATATATTTTGTTGTATATTCCGTAGTTAGTTATAAGTAATTTTTCAAGTCATTCTTTATTCTCCAGAGGTCTAAGTAATTAACCTTCCTCATCTAATGTCAACTTTTTAAAGTCAAATTTCCAATCCTCTAACTTCCATTTACAGGATTCGTCCAAGCATACTGGTGACGAATTATTTAAATTTTAATTATTATATATTTCTGAACTACACAATTGTTTCAAAATAATCAATTTCTTTAGATAATCGACTAGCAAGAGATTATCCTAAATAGTACTTAATTCTTATTACATTATCAATGAATACAATGAAATTAGCATCCAAATCCATATTTTTTACAGTGGTATTTGTTTTTTCCATGATAATTTTCCTTCCAGTTTATGGACAAGAAGTAACAACAACAAACAGTATAACAGATTTAA
>DASUZI010000137.1:0-7754 GCA_036376955.1 Nitrososphaeraceae archaeon | reverse complement strand
TATTCATTGGAAGAAAAACTTATGTTTCTTTATCATTTTCGAATAATACAAATTTTAGGAGCCGAAATTATTGTATATTAATAATTTATAATGGTATTAGAGTTATTGTAAAATACAAATCGTGATAGGTTAGTATCATTTCTGTTTTTATAGCAGAGATTTGACGGTCATTTTTGCCTGTAATCTTGTTTTTTAGAATATAGATAATATTTAATTCTTCTATATTCTTTGACCTCCCAATGAAACTGATGACTTTAAAATATAATAGAAGAAAATCATAATAACATTTTATGGCAAAAGAGATTCCTAGCAAGCAAAGGGCATTAGTTTTACAAGGTGGTGGCGCATTAGGTGCTTATCAAGTAGGAGTAATTAAGGTACTTATTAAAAAGATCATAGAAGAAGACGAGAAGAATGCTGAACAAGGTAGACCCTTATTCGACATTATTGCCGGCACTTCAATCGGTGCAATGAATGCAGCAGTTTTAGTTAGCAATGTTGTTAAAAGAAATAAAACATGGAGCGAAGCGATATGCGAGCTTGAAAGATTTTGGAAAGTAGGCATAGCCTTGAAAGAAGGTACTACCTCTGATGCCGATATTCCACCATTGGAGATGTTTCCGATGTTTCACTGGTGGCATCCGTGGAGAAAGGAAAGATGTGACAATGAAAATAATCATTACACGATGATGGGTTCTCTTGCGTCAGAAGAACTTGCTAGGAGATACTATTCTACTAAAGTTTTTGTCTTTGGTGGGAAAAAGGTTTTTTGCGCCAAAGACGTGAGGCCTGATTTTAAATTTTGGGATGAGAACAACAAACGCATTGTACTTAATGATTTACCATTACAAGAGCGAATAAAAGAATTTGGAGAATTTCCAATAGCTACAAGTTTTGAGAGAAACCAGCCTAGACTTCTAATAACTGCACTTGACATTGCCGAAGGGGTAACAGTGACATTTGACAGTTATAAAAAAGAAGATGGTACAATGAAAACAACATACTTGTCAGGAACAAAATATGGTTACATAAAAAATGGAGTACACACAAACAATAATAAAAGTAAAAATAACTACGAAGCTGATTTTGATCCAATTGTGATTAAATATGAAGATGGTATAGAGATAGAACATGTTATGGCAAGTGGTACATTCCCAGAATACTATGATCCTAAAATAATATCTAATCGAAAGTTTTGGGATGGAGGCTTATTAAGCAATACACCACTGAAGGAACTATTAGAATCGCATAGAGAATATTGGATGAATGTTGAAAATAAAGATGAAGCCCCAGATCTAGATGTATATGTAGTAAACTTACATCCATCTAGTATAGACATTAATAACTCACTTAGTTATTATGATGAAATCAAGGACAGGAATAACGACATAATATATGGAGACAGAACTTATTCCGAACAATATTCAGCTTCAGTAATAGCAGATTATGCTGAATTTATCAAGGAGCTAAAACATCTTGCCCTAAATCATATCAAAGAAGATAATGACAAAGAAGCATTTGAGAAAGAGATAGAGAACCTTAAAACAAGAGAAGCAGAAAATACGTCTTATATGGATGGAAGGCAGAAAAAATATGAAGATATTCTAAGAGGCAGGTTTAAAATCACTAAGATGGTACGAATTGAACGCAAATATAATCCTAATACCAGTACTTCATTTAAGGGAGGAGATATCACATCAAAAACAATAGAGGAGATGATAAAAGAAGGTGAAAATGATGCCACGATAGAAATTTTTCATAATGGATCATAATATTATAATTGTAAGATTTATGTTCCTAGATTTTGTTAACAGTAGACCAGTTGAGTTAAAGGCTAGAATCCTATATCTTTTTTATTGTTGGAATTCGAAGTAACGTAATACTAATTCATCATTACTAAGTTTAACTATTTAAAAAATTTATTTCTTAATTTTTCTGCATCTATAATATTGATAACATTAAGTTTATTGTAAAAATACAAATCTCAATAGATTAATAACACTTCTGTTTTTATAGCAGAGGTTTGAAGGTCATTTTTGTCTGTGTTTTAATCAATTAAATTTACAATTGAGGCCAGAGGGATTTGAACTTTGCTAATACATAGGTTCAGTAAGTAGTATTATTTTCTATCTCCTAAAAAGTTTTGAATATGTAGTAATAATCTTTTCTAGATGTTACAGGATAAAAAAATTTCTAACATCCATTTTTCAACATGCAATTACAATATCTTTTGAATCAATAAACTAAAAATTTGAAAGGTATAGTGGGCCCAACAAAAGTGTAGCTAAGTATGAACGAAGACACTTGCGATTAAAACCTTATAGATAAAGTTTAATTAATTAACTTTTTAACCTCATTTTTTAATTCTTCTAAAGGTAGAGGCTTTTCTAAAAATTTATCAATTTTAAGATTCAAGAATTTATCATTGTAGTTTATAATATTATTTTTAACAGTTGCACTAATAACTATTGTCTTTATTTTATAGTTTCTATCTGTTTCTCTTATCTTCTGTATTAAATCTAATCCAGACATATGAGGCATAACATAATCTGTTATAATCAAAATACAGTTAGTAAAATTTTTATTAAAATAGTTTAATGCTTCAACAGGATTTACAAAAGAGATTGTTGAATATCCAAGTGATTTCAAATATATGTCAAAAGTGTATACAGTATCTTTGGCATCATCCACCAATAATATGTATTTGTTACTATTATCCTTAGAGATTGTGATACACTTCCTTATCTTATACTATTACTTTTATACTTTTAAAGTTTTTATAAAGTATGAATACGTAATTCTACACAGATAGCGGTGTTAAAAGAGTCTAAATTATAGTAATAAAAAAGAGAATAAAAAATTATACTTTCAATAACATACGATAACATAGATATGCCGTCTACCTACATAGTTTTTTGATAATCATTATAGAGAGTTCTATCCAAGTTTTGAAATTTTGTATCCTAATTATCAAAGAGAATATCAAAGACAGTAAAAATTTAAATTTTCAAATCAATAAAATCAAGTTAACCAAATTAATGATATTGTCAATTCAAATAATGATGAATTATTTCCAATAAATTAGTATTTGTTATTGGTTTTTTGACAATTTCGAGTTTTAAATCATTATTTATTACATTATCATATGCAGTTATTATTACCATTTTGATATTTGGATTTATGGTTGATATTTTATTAGATAGCTCGCATCCTTGCATTGGTGACATTTTATAGTCAATAATAATCAAATCAAATTCATCTGGATGTTCACGAATATAATCAAGTGCTATGAGAGGATTAGTAAACCCTATCACATCATAACCGTTTTCTTGAAGTACTGCTTTAAATACAATAATGATATCCTCTTCATCATCCACTACAGCTATTGAATTATTTTGTAACTCCAAGGATTATCTAATATATTTATTATAAAAGAGATATTTAATTATTTAATATAATTTACCTACTACCTCTCTCCGTAACTCCTCTTCTTAAATTGATAATAAAATAAAATATTTGTAATAGAATAAAACAAATAACAAATGTCTCATTAATCTTTTCCAAAAATATCTGGCAAAATAGTCAATTTAATAGAACTTTCAACGGATGATGCTATAACTATAGTAAGTCTTTTGAAATATGAAATAGCTAAATACCTTTATGGAGTTCCCTATCCTTATAAATTCGATGATGCTTTAAATTTTATTAAATCTAGTTATGATGATTTTAAGTTACATAAAGCAATAACATTTGCTATAGACTACAAATACAAATCAATCTTATTATTAACTGGAACTATAGGTATTAAAGATATTGACTATGTTAACAAAAAAGCAGACATAGGATATTGGATTGGTAAACAATATCAAGGTAAAGGTATAACAACAGAATGTGTTAAACTAGTTGTTAATTATGCATTTGATGAATTAAAATTAGAAGAAATTTTAGCTTATGTTTTTCCCGATAACAATTCATCTATCAGAGTTTTAAAAAAAATGGATTTGAAAAGTCAAAAGAGACAGTAAACGAATACCATACTATCTCAAAAAGATATAAAAATTCTTTAGTATATATAATAAAAAACAAGATGAGCATAAGTTCATAATGAGGAATACTGATAGCGGTTGTAAAATAAGAGTCTAATATAGATATACTACTATCTGGTATATAGCTTTTATTGTTAGAAACTTAATAAGTAAAATAATTGTATAATAATAGACTAACTTTTATTCGAGTTCGGTAGTATCGTGTGGAACTTTCAAGACAATTCCTTTATATAAAATAATATAAATAAACATGTTACAAAATATTATGGCAAACGACATTCATCCCCCAAAAATTCAAAGAGCATTAGTACTCCAAGGAGGTGGCTCTTTAGGAGCTTATGAAGCTGGTGTATTTCATATATTATATCACTGGATTAAAAAAGACATCAAAGGAAACGAAACTGAAAATATTTTTGATATTATTGCTGGTACCTCAATAGGAGCAGTTAATGCTTCAATAATTATAAATCATTTTATAGAGAATAAAGAAAAAAATAAAGATAATAAAAATAACAACAAAAATACTAAATATTGGGAGTTTGCCCCTGAAAAACTTATTCAATTTTGGATGACAATATCATCTCCATATGTTCATTATGATTCTTTGATGAAATTACTAGTAAATAATTGGGACAATAATCGTCAAATATTGCTAAATATATTTCCTCTTTTTGAAGATTTAATACCATCTGGTGAATCCATGCGCAGATATCAATTCACTAGGACGTCAATCACATTTGGCGAACCATATATTTTTCATCCATTATTTATTCCACCATTTCCAACTCCCATTTATAATAAATTCTTTGATTATATTTATCCTACAACAAAATGGTATCAATATAGTAATCAACCCCTTGCAAGAAGTATTATTTCTTTTGCAGATAAACTTGTTTATGATAAAACTTCTAGAAAGGGTGGAATAAAAACATACTATGAGAAAGGAGAACCACGATTACTATTGATAGCAGCAGATGTTGAAACTGCTACAACTGGGGTCTTTGATAGCTATAACTATAATAATAATAATGATGATGATGTCGATGACCATATTATCACAATAAATCACGTATTAGCTAGTGCTGCGATACCGAAAAATTTTCCATTTGTGGAAATAAATGGAAAAAAATATTGGGATGGTGGAATTTTAAGTAATACACCTGTAAGAGAGCTTGTACACAAATACGATGATTTTTGGGTAAAAATATTAGGATTAGATTCTGATAATTCTTCTGCAAACTCAGAATCAAATAATAAATTATTCGATAATGATATAGTAGAATTAAATAAAATTATAAATCAAAAGAAAATTCCTAATCTTGAACTAAGTATAGTTAATTTACATCCTTCTGAAGAAAGAAATGAACAAATTCCTTCTTTATACGATTATGATATGACAAAAGACAGAGAAAATGACATTCGATTCCATGATAAAACAGAAAATGATATAAGAATGACTCAATTTGTATCTGATTATCATGAATTAGCAATAAATCTATTTAATTTAGTTATTGATTCAATGAAAAAGATGAAAGAGACTGGAAATAAAAATGACGATATAAATAACTTAAAAAAAAGAATTAAAAGCTATTCTAAATCAAGTACAAAGAACATCATCTCATGAAGGAAAACCAAGATACTACTATGACCTATTAACAAAGAAATTTGATGTTGAAGAAGTAATAAAAGTACAAAGAAAAGATGACAAACATACAATTTCAGATAAAATATTTGACTTTTCTTCAATTACAATTTCAAATTTGATAAGAGAAGGAGAAAAAGATACTGTGAATGAACTAATGCAACATGAGATAGAAAATAAAGGAAATAAAACTGCTCTAAACGAATTCGAAAAATTTATTACAGATATCAAGGATGAAAAAATAGAATCTGAAGAAAATCAGTACATTATACAATTAGCAGAAGAAAAATTAAATGAATTACGACAATCAAAATCAAAATAACGGAATATCAAATTAAGGAAATTATAAACTTAGATATAGTTGAATTATTTGTTATAAAATCTAATATCTTCTCTTATACAATTTAATGCCTTTTTGAGTATTTAGTTGGACTAATCTAGTTAGCAAAATAAGCAGAAACTTAAGACTCATCTCTCTCCCTCTCTACAACCAGCTTGCTAAAATAAATAGAATGAGGTTTTGCTTTGCTATAGTTGATATTATTAGATAACAAAATAGAGTCTTTACCGAAATTTATATCAGCTCAAAAACTCTTAGAAAATAAATTTCTACTTGAGTTTACATCTAATAATGATAATAAAAACAAAACAAACAAAATTAAAAAACGAACAATTGAACTAAACTTAGGCGATATAGCTTGTTTTGTTAAACCACATTCAGATTTTGTTTGTGATACTATTGTCAGAGGTATACTACCAAAGCGACATAGTGGCCTTGAATCTTCTACTGTATATGTATTGGTGACTGATAACAAATTTGACTTTTACAATATAACAGAAATAGCTGATAAAAAATACAAGATATTAGATAGGGCATTAAAAAATGTAATAGTAAGAAGGATATTCACAATTTATCAATTGGCACATTTTTTGATAAAAGAATTGGAAAAAGATATAGAAAAATACAAATCCAAACTATTGGTTATAACGGGTGACTTTTTCCTTTCAGACCCACATATTACAAAACAAGATAAAGACTGGTTATATCCTCAAATGATACAAGCAATCAAAAAGAGTGCAAATTCTATTATTCTTGTCTTTTCTCCTACAACCTTATCAAATTTAGTAAATTATACATAAATTTGGATAAATCTAAAGAAAGTCTCAACCAGGAACATATAGATGATGTTCAAATCTAACTAGAATTGCATAGACATTTTTATTAAGACCATTTTATCATCCAATGTATTAAATTAAAAATAGATTCAACTAATTCTTGTCCTTTTTTAGTGAGTTTGTATTCTACTTTTGGAGGTATTTCATTATATGCATGTCTTTCCAAAATTCCATCTCTTTCAAGTTCTTTAAGTCTTCTTGCCAATGTTTTACTACTTATACCTTTCATTATTTCTCTAAATTTCATATATCTTAATGGAGTAGTGGTACAACACAAAGGAATAAGCATCTCAAATGTCCCTCTTTTTGTTATCAAATTTCGAAGTTTTGTTGTTTGTAACATTAGTTTTTGAGAATCATATCCTTCAAAATTGCAACTATTTTCATATATAGGTAATTTGTTTACTTTTTGTCCCTTAGTTTCTTTCATTATACTTTGTGTAATATAGTCCTCTTGACAATTTAAATAGTTTCCTTAGTAAACATAGAATATGGATAGAGAACTATTGAGGATAGATTTAGGGGAAATTGATAGAAAAATTGCATTAAAAGGTTTAATATATTTATGAAATTTTTTGGAAAATCAAAATCAAATAGCAATAAAAAAGACGATAAAACGATTCTCTTTGTATGTGTTGAAAATACTGGAAGAAGCCAGATGGCGGAAGGATTTTTCAAAAAATATGCTCCTGATGGATTTAAAACATTAAGTGCAGGAACAAAACCTGGCTACCAACTCAATCCAATAGTAGTTGAAGCTATGAAAGAAGTTGGAATAGATATCAGTAAACAAAAATCAAAAGAATTAACTGATGAAATGATTCGTGACTCTGATAATGTAGTAAATATGGGTTGTATGGACAAGAACTTTTGCCCTACAATATGGATAC
>DASUZI010000136.1:0-2242 GCA_036376955.1 Nitrososphaeraceae archaeon | reverse complement strand
ATATCCATTAATGATAGAAGATCGATATCATTAAAAAAATTTTTTGAATATTGCTGTAAAATTTATAACAAAGAAATCAAAGAATAAGCAAACGAGTATTTATCCGAATTATACATAGGTATAAAAATAGGGAAATCTGGTTGGTTATTATTTTGTAAGTGCTGTTTTTGTTACCAATTCTTCTATTTTTTTGTTTATATCTAGAGTTACCTTTAGCAAGTCTGGTGTCCATCCTCTCTTTCTAATAAAAGTAGACAAGGCTTTTGTATCTTTTGGCAAACATGCACCCTCAAATGGTCTACCTGCAATGGTTCCATATTTACCTATACGTTTATCTAAAGACACACCTAAACTTACAGCTCTATCATCTATTCCTAATTCTTTACATAACATTCCAATTTCATTAAAAAATGATATTTTTAATGACAAGAAGCAATTGGCAGTATACTTAATCATCTCAGAAGCTTTAAAACTAGTAACAATTATTTTTTCTGTAAGAGGTTTGTACAAGTCTTGTAATAATTTTGAACTACCTTCAACATCCTCACCTATAATCACTCTGTCAGGAATAAAAAAATCTTCATAGGCGCTTTCTTGTCGTAGAAATTCTGGATTATAACAGACATCATAATCTTTACCTCTAAGTTTTTTGCATTTTTTATCCATATAGTCGATTACTATTTCATCCATGGTTCCTGGTAGCATTGTACTGCGAAATATGATTAAATTGTATTTATTAGATTCATTTAATGCTTCAATTACTGAAAATAAAGCCGACTTTACTTGTGATAAATCTTGTTCATCATTAGCACCGGTTGGTGTATTAACACAAACGAAGGTAATATTAGTATGTTCTAAAGCATTCTTTACACTGTGTGCAACTTTAAAGCCTTCTTTTTTCAATGTTTCCATTCTATTCTTAGAAATGTCATAGAAAACGACATCATGACCTAATTTATGGAATCCTTTACCTGTGGCTGAACCAACAACCCCGGATCCAATTATTGAAATTTTTACCATTATTTATCCACAAACCTCTTTTTATAAAAAAAATCGCAAATTAATATATAAGTGCTGCTATCTCTTTTTCATATATAATGTTAGAAGTGTTTGTTATAAATTATCTTCTATAAAATAGTATAATGATTTTTAAATATAAAAATTATCAAATAAATAAAAGTAATGATTATATTTAAGAGATTTTATAAAACTAGGTTCCGATTCATATATAAATTAGATTTACCAAATTAAAGATAATAATTAATGTACAGATTGTCGTATAAACGGTCCTCAGAGGAAATTACGCTAATATTTATTATAGCAGCACTGTCTGTACTCCTAATTTTTTCCATTATATTTGTTATTTCACCGGATTTTTTTAATAAAATCTCAATTTTAGAACCAATTCAATTACTAGTGTTAAAAATTTCTGAATTTTTTGGTTATGTGGCTATCAATTACTATCAATTAATATGGATATATCTTCCTCTTGGAGTAATAGGTTTTTGGCGATGGAGTGTATGGCTATTTAAGAAATCTACTTCTTTTTTATATAAACCTAAACTTCCTTGTAATAATGTACTTCTTAAGTATAGTATTATTACTCCAGTTTATAATGAAGATCCAAAAACTTTTGAACAAGCGATAAAGTCGTGGATTAGAAATGAACCAGATGAAATAATCGGAGTAATAGATCAAAGTGATAATCGATGTATCGAAGTTTTTCAATCTCTTGCCAAACACTATGCATTTATGAAACTTATCATAGCTACAAAACCAGGCAAACGACCTGCACTTGCAGAGGGAATGAGAGAAGCAAGAAATGGAATTATTGCACTTGTAGATAGTGATACAATTTGGGCCGAAAATATTAAACAATCAATATTGTCTCCTTTTGAAGATCCAGCAATAGGAGGAGTAACAACAAGACAACACCCTATCGAAAGAAAAACAATATGGCAGAAAATAACAGATATTTTCTGGGATATGAGAAATTATTATGATTTACCTGCTCAAACAGCAATGGGTCAGGCACTTTCATGTCTTTCTGGAAGAACTTCATTATATAGAAAAGATATCGTATTAGAAGAGCTTGACATATTTCTCAATGAAATTGTACTTAATAGAAAGAAAGAATCTGGAGAGGACAAGTGTTTAACAAGAATAGTCCAAAGCAAAGGGTGGAAAACATACTATCAGAGTAATGCAGTTATATATTCATACGCCTCTCCTGACTTCAAGA
>DASUZI010000135.1:0-4003 GCA_036376955.1 Nitrososphaeraceae archaeon | reverse complement strand
ACTCCACAACAATTAAAGCTTATGATAAAAAATAACAATAATTATGATAATAATAATACAGACAAATATATTGGTGATACTATTATGTTATACTTTAAAGTAACAACAGAAATTGATGCTAAATATAATAATATTAGTCCGATATTAACTAAGAATATTGAAATTTTAAAATCGTTCAAATTTGTAAAGAAAGTAATAGAGAAAAAAGAAGTTGGAAACAAAAATGAAGTACTGATATTACATGTAGATGATATTAATCACAATCTTCCTATAATATTAAAATCCATTGATAATGTAGAATCTATCGAATTTTCACAACCGACTTTAGATGATGTATTTTTTACTTTTACTCAAGGGAAAATTGCTGAAGAACCTGAAGGAGGTTTTATGGAACGATATGCACAATACAAAAAAAATGATTAGTATAAAATTAAAGGTAATGTATTTATTATTTTAACAAAAGTTTAGACAATGAATAGAATAAAAGACAAAAAAAGAGGGATACGATGGGAATTAATCAAATATTAAATTATAAACTTGTAAATAATTTTTTACATATCTATGCAATATGGCTACGTGAATTCAAAGTTTACTTGAGAGAAAGAAGTAGAATTGTTGGATCACTATTCACACCATTACTTTGGTTATTCATAGTTGGTTCTGGAATAGGATCATCGACTACTCTATCTATTGATGTTAATTATCAAAAATTTATTTTTCCTGGTATAATCAGTATGTCCATAATTTTTACATCGGTTTTTTATGGGGCGTATATTATATGGGACAGAAAATTTGACTTTTTAAAGAGCGTAATGGTAGCACCAATCAGTAGAGAAACAATCTTTATTGGTAAAACGCTTGGGGGAATGACCAATTCTATGATTCAAGTCTTTATGTTACTAATTATTGGTCTTTTTATAGGAATAGAATATTCATTTTTTTCAATATTACAAATAGTTTTTGTTTCTGTTATATTGTCATTTTTACTCACTGCTTTGGGTTTAGGACTTGGAAGTCGAATGCATAGTTTAGAGGGATTCCAGATGATTGTAACATTTGTTGTATTTCCTTTATTCTTTTTGAGTGGAGCCCTATATCCTTTAGATAATTTACCTGATTGGCTTTTAATTCTAACAATATTTGATCCTGCTACATATGCAGTAGATGCTCTGAGGAATTCAACATTAGGTATAGCAACTTATTCATTTGAATTCGATTTATTTTTATTATTCTGTTCTACTGTTATAACTACACTATTTGGAATGCTATCATTTAGAAAAATGAGAGCGGTGTAAAGATTATTGAAATATGATGCTAAGAAACATGATCTACATTTAATAAAGGTGATCACTTTATTGTTGTAAAAGGGGCTATCGTCTAGCTTGGTCCAGGATACCAACTTCTAATATGAAGGTATAAGCCTGGGGCGCTGGCGGTCGTGGGTTCAAATCCCACTGGCCCCATTATATTTAAGGTTTACTATCTTATTAATTGACAATAGGGAATAATTTTTACCGTTTTAACCACTACACTATAAAGTTAATGAATATAATTTATTTTATGTATATAATTGGATACAATTATTTGTTTCAATATATAATTATATAACACTAAATAATAATGATTTTAGATTAAAGGCAAATTTTATCTTAACTTAACAGAGCTAAGAAAATATATTTGGTTTCAGATCCAAAGTATTCTGAAATCAATATTTATATATTTTTATTGTATCATATTCAATAGAAGTTTATTCAATTGGGAAAAATACAAACAACTATTAAAAAAATATCTTCCGTCATTTTATCAATAATATTAATAGGATTGATTCCTCTAATGATTTCTTATTTTTTAAGTCCACAAATAGAATATAGTTATCAATACGATAAATCAATCAGAATAGATTTTAGCCAAACCTTTGCAATCCTTTCAAATCCTACAGGTATAGCGACTGATAACGCAGGAAATGTTTATGTTGTAGATGATGAAGATGATAAAGTAAAAAAGTTTACGACGAATGGTACATTTGTTAAAGAATGGGACATTCAAAGAACAAAAGCGTCAGAATCATAAGTTTGTTCAAAAATATATATTTATAACATTAACAAAATGTTTTATTTAATTCAATTTACTTTGAGTAATTTAATCTACAGAATAATCGAAAGGGACCAAATTTGAGGTCAAATTTGTTTCACATCCCACTGGCCCCAATGAATTAATGGGTTCATATACTTGTATTTCGAATTATAATTATAAAAAGGAGTTAGTATTGTAAAATGCCGATGGTTCTTTAGAACACCACCAAATTACTAACTTAAAAATTGTACTTATATTTAGTATTTTTTTAGGTAAAGATACTTCGTTTTACGATATCAAAAAAGGAACAAATTTTAGTTTTTTTGGACAAAAATATCAAAACATATGACGTGTACGTTGACAAAAGGTGGACAACAACTAAGTAAAAAATAAAGAATTATTTACTGCTATTGTGTCCTAATACACCTATTGTGGGATTGCTCCTTAGTCCTTTGCTGGTATCAAATCCTCTATTATCTTCTACTACAAAATCAAAATTCGCTTTTTTGGTTCCATTGGCGTCAGTAACTGTTTTCGCTATTAATGTATCTTTTACACCAAAATCTCTAAGTTGGTCAAAATATACTTGTGTAGTAATTATGGGTTGACCTGGAACTCCAACCATTACATGGATGTGACTGGGACGAGTAAAATTGCCATCCATAAGTAATCTTACGGGATAAATAGTATCCAATACGTAATTACCATCCTTATCAGTTACGATCTTACCTCGGAGATTGAATCCTTTATAGTCGTAATCTCCGGTTGAATTCGTTTGCCATAAATCTAATACGGCCCCTTGTACTGGTTTACATCCCATACTCAAAACCTTTCCACTTAGCTCTAATCGTTCTCCTGGTAATCCTTTGGCAAAATCCTTTCCTTGTTTGAATGGTACTCCCACTTTATATTCTGGACCTTGGACTGTCGACTCTGTTAATTTACAGGGAAAAGTTAATACTTTTGGTTGTGCTGTGGATGTCTGATTTGTATTTGGTGTTTGTGAGAAAGAAGTCTGTGATAAGCTAACTAAAGTCACAAATGTTAAAATGAGAACAAAAGACAGAATAGTTACCACTGTTGTTGCTGATATCCTTGTTAACCTTCTTTTCAGTTTATTAGTTACTAATGTCGTCATAGATACTTTCCACCCTCTTTTGATTTTAATTTCAATTCATATATCATTGATAAAAATCAATTAACTTAGTGATAGATATATTGTTTGTGTAAGCCAAAGTTATGTTTTATGACTATCTTTGCATTATTTGTCCAGTCCTAATTCCGTGACTCCAAATAATGGTTAGCGGTATCCCTCCGTAAGAAGATGTTTATTTTCTTGTTCTTGCTGTTGTCGTTGTTGCTGCTTTTACTTGTGACATTAATCTTTAGTTAAATGGGTCCTAAAATCATGTCAAATTAGTTTCATATCCCACTGGCCCCAATGCTGGGTTCCAATCCTATTTTCAATAAGTTTAGATTTTATCTAATTACGCAAAAGATCTATTAATAAAAATAAAATAAAGTTATTTTATTAAGAGCCAGTCATGTTATGTTGTGTCTGCATTTGCTTCTGCATATAAGATGCTTGTTCTGGTATGTACGATTCATGTGTAACTATTGCCACTGAGTGTGGACCTCTTAATGTTATTGGATCTTCTGATACAGATTTTAGAACAACATCAGTTACAGGATCTCCAAATCCAAATTGACCATGATAAACACACATGTCTGGAGGAGATGACAATTGTGGAATATATCCCAGAGCCATTGTATTCAAGTCAGGAGCTCTTCCTATAAGAACATCTAAGAGACGATCTTGTGGATCGTTAGCATCACAGGGTAAATTTAATGCAATATGTCCTTTACTTGCATAAGGTGTTGAATCATACATTATAATAAATTCACTAGAATTGAGAGTAATTCCATTTAA
>DASUZI010000134.1:0-2437 GCA_036376955.1 Nitrososphaeraceae archaeon | reverse complement strand
GTTAATAGCATTTATCTTTAAAGTATTATCTTTAAAGTATTCTTTATCATAATTTTGTGAATATTCATCATAAATCGAATAATATTCTTCTTCCTCCTCTTCTCTCTCTTGAGCGTTAATTTTTAAAGTAAATAAAGTTGTTGATGATATTATAACTAGTAAAAATAACATAATCTTAAAATACATATTAATCTGAAGGTATATTTTCTTAAATGGAATACGATGGAATTTTCTTTAAAATTTTATACAACAAGTTTTTATTTTTAACTTATTATATTATATATAATAACAAAATAGTAGTACTGTAATATCTTAACTGATAAACCCAATTTAAGCACTAATATCACAATGTGGACAAGGAAACATGAAGCAAATTATACCTAAAAGAGGATTCGAATTATAATCTTATAGTATAGATAGTTAAAACGGCTCTGTTAACAGTTATGTAGTCATATTCATTACTCCTATCTGTAAAATATCAATTATCCTTCTACCATGTTTCTCATTGTAGTTGTATGTCCAGTCAGATACTGCTTTTCCAATATCTGGTTCATTTCTAAAGGTAGAATTGTTTACTGCTTGTCTCTGCATCCATAACCATCTTACTTCTATAAGGTTTAGTTCTGGAGATCTAGTTGGTAAAAATACAAAGTTTATTCTGTGGTGGTATTTATGTATGGTTTCTCTTACCTTCTTGGATCTGTGTATTGATGCATTATCAAGTACAAGAAATATTTGCTTTACAGAGGAATCATATTTGCAGTCTATACGTTTGATGAAATCCAGAAACTGATCTCCCGTTTTGTTTTTGTAGGAATGTGTATACATTTGGTCATTTGTGTGGTCATAGACACCAAATACATTGAGAAGACCTTTTATCTTCTGTGCCCTTTCTATCTTCGTTTGTACTGAACACCATGACGGACCACCGTGTGTCTTTGCTGCTACTGGACCTTTCTCATCTTGATATAGTAAAATTGAATTAGATGGTATGCTAAATCTTAGTTCTTCAATCCTCTTTTTTTCAATTCGTATTCTGGATCTCTACTCTTTCCAAATACTGTCTTTGAATTTCTCCATTCTATTTTACTTTCATTCAGGATCTCTTTAATTCTTGTATGACTGATTCCATGTTTTATTATCTTATTGTCTTTGGTAAGATAACCTGCAAGCGACCTCAGTGACCATGTGGAGAATTTCAATCCCAGATCCCTTGGATTTGTAGATGCTATTTTTATAATCTGTTTTCTTGCATAATCATCTATTTTTACCATAGGAGAATAGTTTATTTTTGTAACTAGACCTTCTGTGCCTTCATTATTGAATTTGTGAATCCATTTTCTAATTGTTTTGTCGTATGTGTTAGTCATCTCTCGTATCTCTGGTACTGTATAACCTTCACCAGCAAGAAGTACAATTTTTATCCTGTATTTTATTTCTGGATTTGTTTCCAAAAGAGAATACAGTTTATTTTTCTCTTTATCTGCAATCTCTCTAAGGAGAGTATATCTTACCACATGAATGAGTAAATATATGCCAAGCTAAAGCTCTATCCATCACATATCATTGTCATAGAGGTAAACAGTATTTTACTATAATTATCAATTCATTTGTTTACATAACTCTTAAGTTAACAGAGCCTTTTTTAGAAATAACAATCTTATTTTTAGTTAACAATTGATAAGCATGTTCTAACATAGTTTTGTATTCTTTCTGAAAATTAACAGGTATAAAATAATTATCTTCAATGTTAATATCTTCAGACTTTTCCTAATCTTTTTACTTTATTTACTGCTCCCCTGTTAGCACCATCAACAAACCAAATAAGATTAGGCATGGTTGTACAAAGATTAAACATTTCATTTCCAATAATAGAAGGAGTCTTTTTATCATATTCCCTTCCCAGTATGATTCTGACAAGGTTGTGCTCTATCTATTTCACCAAGGTATAAAGCAGTTGTGGAACTTGAGAAACCAAAATTAACGCTGTCTATATGCAAACAGTAGTTATTTATAGACAAATCTTTGTATTTCTCACCTAATTCTATCGCTTTTTCTACGTTTGATAATCCCAATACATTTCCAATTTTACCTAGATATTTTAGATCGTATTCTCTCAAAACTAAGAGATACAATATATAAATGACCAAAGCTAAAATTTATTAATAAATAATCGGATATATTTATAATTAATAGAATATTTAACATAAAAATAGGTTAAAACTATAATTTCTTTTCCAAATAGCATGGTAAAAATTTTTTAAATACATACAAAAATAAATTATGATATTAAAAATTTATATGGTTATTTTTTTTGCTGTTATATGCAATGGTAGATAATTAAAATATTCAAAATCTTCCGATATACATTTTATACTTTATAGATCTTTACCAATAATCATCAACTCCAAAATATTCCTATTAGGAGAACTGCTTC
>DASUZI010000133.1:0-7568 GCA_036376955.1 Nitrososphaeraceae archaeon | reverse complement strand
AAACCAATTATTAGTCCTATTAATGGGAACAAATACATATTTTGAGCTATTATTGTTATATCGTAACTCTTAGTTGGAATTATTGTTAAAAATGAAAGGACAGAAGATATTCCATTAAATACCAAAGATAAAATTCCACCAATTTAAAAAACCTAGAATAATTATAATTGGGCTGGCTATAATTAGACAAAAAATAAGAATAGTTGTTTTCATTATCTTTATAGCCATTTTACATTTTTCAATTGATATCTTTTCGACTGGTTCGCCTATACTATAATGATCTAATTTTTCCAATCTTACACGTAGTGCTCCTGCCAATACAGAAATAGTTTGACCAGAATTGATACTAATTGTACTATTTCGTTCTTTCCTGAATATAATTATGGAATTTTTCCAGTCCATTTTATTAATAAATACAGCAAATATCATTATTATTGCAGTTATCCTGGATGGAATATAATTAGTAAATGTATCCGCCTTTGCCGCTATCCATCCTATGTTTTCAAAATAACTTTCCTTATAACCAACCATTGAATCAAATGTATTGATTATTCGAAAAATAAAAGCACCTGTAGACCCAAGAAAAGAAAAATAAAAGATTGGCGATAGAATTCCATCTACCGTACTATCAGCAATAGATTCTATTGTTGCTGATAAAATATGTTGTTCATCCAAGCTTTTAGTATTTCTACTGACAATCAAAGACAAATTTATCCTAGCGGTTTCAATATCCTTACTTTGTAAAGCTCTAGTAATCGCGTCGGTATGTTTTTCCATACCTTTTATTGCTATTACAGAAAACAAGATGAAAATTGATAAAATCATCATTAAGATAAAGGAAATATGATAGAGATACACTAGCGAAATTTGAATGATGATGCCAAAAAAAGTAATAGTCAAACTAGTAAAAATTACTCCATTTATTTTTTCATATTTTTTATTCTTATCTCTTTTAATCTTTGGAATGAAATAATTGATGTATTTTCCTAGCCATGCAACAGGGTGAATTCGATTATTTGGATCTCCAAAGATCAAATCTAAAATTACAGTTATCAATAGAATGACAATAAAGTGAATGTAGGATAGCATTATTGTTCTATTTTTAAAATTTTCAAGATTAATTCAACATTTATTCTAGATTCAATAGTTGCAGCTACTAAGTCTATTTGTTCATTCAATCTCTTTTTTGAACTAAATTTTTTTAGTTTATTTGGATTATCATTGTCCTTATCTTTACCATCAAGAGAATCCTCAGGAGGCAAAAAAAATTCAAATTTCGGAATTATCCCAAAATTAATAGATTTAGTTCTGCGCTCAATAAATTGTATCGCATCTTCAAGTATATTCTCATCACCACGAAATTTATTAATAATAAATCCCTTGATTAGACGTTGATGTTTTATTTTTAACAATTTTATTGTTCCAAATATACTCGCAAAACAACCACCTCGCTCAATATCAGATACTAATATTACAGGGCAATTTACTTTTTCAGCTAGTAACATATTAGCGATATCGAACTCTGCAATATTTATTTCGGCTGGAGAACCAGCTCCTTCAATTATTATTATATCATTTTCATTTCTCAATTTATTCAAGGCATCCAATACAATAGGAAAACCTTTAGCCAAAACAAATTCATTATAATACTTTAATGCAGTCATTTCTTCAAAAAATTTTCCTGATACAAATACTTTGCTGAGATTATTTCCTAAAGGCACAAGTAAAATTGGATTTAATTGCCATGCAAGTTCTTTTCTTGCTGCAAATGCTTGTATTGCTTGTATCCTGGAGATACTGTGGGTTTTTGATATTTTATGAAGGTTGGAAGACATGTTTTGTGCTTTAAAGGGAGAGACTTTGTATCCTAAATTAGAAAAAATTCTACATAATGCTATTACAATAGTGCTTTTGCCTGCTCCTGATGAAGTGCCTTGAACCATCAATACTTTAGCATTCATACAAATTCTTCATCATTCTTCTCATGTGGAATTATTTAATTCTTAAGTAACTTGTATTTATACAAATTATTGTTGATATCATAAATTGCTTTTAACAAGGTCACATTGTCTCTATGAGTCCTTACAGCTACTCTAATAAAGTCAGTGGACATCCCAGTAAAACTAGAACAATCCCTAACCAAAATGCCATGAATATTTAACAATGTTTTTTGGTATGCTATAGAATTGATATTTTTTAATTTAATTAAATAGAAATTAACATCTGATCTTAAAGCATGAATATAGCTCTCTTTTTTATTAAGTGTTTTATACATATAATTTCTTTCCTTTTGAATAATTTTTTTTGCCCTAGATATGTGCAGTTGATCTTTTAAAGCTGCAATTCCAGCAATTTGAGCAATTCCATTAACACTCCAAGGAATTTGAAACGATTTTAATTTCTGTATTAGGTGTGGGTGGGCAATCAAGTAACCTAAACGTAAACCAGCTAATCCATAAGATTTTGTCATCGACCTTAGGATTGCTAGGTTTTTATATTCTTTTATTTTAGATATTAATGATTTTCTTTCTATATCATTTAGGAATTCTATAAAGCTCTCGTCAAGCAGTAAAATTGTCCTGGAACTATCAATACAACTTAAAATTTTCTTTATCATGTCAGTGTTCACTTGTCCTGTAGGATTATTAGGATTGCAAATGAAAATCAGACTATTAGGATTAATTTTTGATTTTTCTATAACTAAATTGGCTTGTATTTGCAATTTTTTTGACAATGGTATATAACTTATTTTCATTCCACACCTTTTAGATGCCAATTCATATTCACAAAATGTAGGATATATTATGATGGAATTCTTTAACGAAACAGCCCTTGCAAAATTATGAATGAGTTCTGTTGCACCATTACCTACACTTATCCAATCTTTATCAATATCATGCTCTGTATAGTCTGCAATATTTTTTTTGAGTAAATTACATTTTGAATCGGGATAAATATGGGATATTTGTTTTATATTTTTTCTAATCTCTTTTAGAACTTGTCTAGAAATACCTAATGGGTTTACATTGGAACTGAAATCAATTTTTACCTTTAAATAATTTTTAGTAGAATATATACCTCCATGAGAACACGAATCAAGACTAGTCAATTTTTTTCTTGCTTGTAGATTATTTAGATGATTTACATTGATACTATCACCAAGATTTAACAAAACTTCTCTATCGATAATATCAATAACAATTATCATGTAAATGTTTTTTTAAACTTGAATAAAGATTATTAAAAAGTATATCAGATAGTGATTATTATGTTAAAAGTTGCACTAATTGGTTCTACAGGTGCAGTAGGCCAAGAGTTTGTTATCGCACTCAAGAACCATCCATGGTTTGAACTGACAGCAATAGCTTCCTCAAAAAGATCTGCTGGCAAGCGATATATTGATGCACTTCGAGATGATAGCACAGGTATTTTAAAATGGCATAATAAGGAACAAGTTCCTGATTATATAAAAGATAAAATCATAAGTAGTGTTGATGAAATAGACCCAAAAAGATACGATCTAATATTTACAGCAGTTGAATCATCTGACGCACAAACAATTGAACCAAAATTTGCAAAAACTACACCTGTTATCAGTACCGCCGCTGCATTTAGATACCAAGATGATGTACCTATCCTAATTCCGGGAATAAATGATGATCATATAGAATTATTGAATATACAGAAGAAAAATAGAAATTGGAAAGGATTTATTTGTCCGCTTCCTAATTGTACCACTACAGGATTAGCAATTACATTAAAGCCCATACTCGATCATTTTGGAATTAATTCTATTTTTATGACATCTATGCAGGCTCTCTCAGGTGCAGGACGATCTCCAGGTGTAGCAGCACTTGATATTATAGATAATGTTATTCCTTTTATTCCCAAAGAAGAGGAAAAGGTTCAAGTCGAAACTAAAAAAATTTTAGGAACTCTAACAAATGAGTCAATTTACTCATCAAAGATTAAAGTAAGTTGCACTTGTACTAGAGTACCTGTAATGGATGGACATACTGAAACTGTCTTTGTTGAAACACAAAAACCATCAGAACCTGAACAAGTTAAAGAATCTATGCTAAAGTTTTCTAAATCAATAAAAATTAATGATCTACCTTCCTCTCCCAGTGAATACATCATAGTCCATGATGATCCTACTCGCCCTCAACCTCGAATAGATAGAGAAATAAATGATGGAATGACTACGTTTGTAGGTAGATTGAGAAAAGATACAGTATTTGACAATGGCATAAAGTATGTTTTGCTTTCACATAATGAAAAAATGGGCTCTGCTAAGGGTGCTGTACTTTTAGCTGAGTTACTCAAAACTAAAAATATGATTTAATCTATAATAATTTAAAATTTTATTTGAAGAATTAATATTTAAGCCTATGATAAGTTAGATTGGTTGGTAAAGAGTTGATATTAAGTCAGTGATCCACGAAATCACAATCGTGAACAGGGTTAAGAATTATTATGAATTAACAAAACCAAAGATTTGGTATTTGCTAGTATTTACTGCGTTTGGATCTGCTCTGACTGCTTCTTTATTATTTAATATACCGATAACTCCTTTAACTTGGATGCTACTTCTAGGAGGAGTTGCAGCAGGTTCAGCAGCTGCTGATACTATTACGGGTTATAATGATCGTGATATCGATGCTATAATGGATAGGACCAAAGACAGGCCTATACCATCGGGAAGAATTTCTCCAAGAAATGCATTAATTTTTGGTCTTATTTTAACTACTATTGCATTAATATTTTCCTGGCTCATCAATTTATGGGTATTTTTATTAATGGTATTTGGCTTATTTGACAATATTATAGTTTACAGTAAATGGCTAAAGCGACGGAACCAGGCAAATATTATCCTTGGAGGGTTTTCAGGTGGCGTTCCTGCATTAATAGGATATGTTACTGTAACTACTCAAAACTTGGAAATTGGTTTAGTTATGGCTGGTCTTGTATTTTTCTGGATACCAACACATATCTGGAGCTTAGCTTTGCATGTAAGAAAAGATTATCAAAAAGCCAAAATACCTATGTTGCCAGTAGTTTGTGAAGAGAAAAGGGCAGTAAGAGTAATCGCTGGGACCACTTTAATAATGGTTTTATTTAGTATTCTTCCTTTCTTTTTTAATCAATTTGGACAAATATATTTAATTACTGCAAGTTTATTTGGTGCTATAATGATGGGTCTTTCTTTATGGCTATTACTAAAACCTACAGAAAAGGCATCATGGACAGTTTTTAAATTTTCTAGTCCATATCTTACAGCAGTTTTCATAGCATTTATGGTAGATGCATTTTTTCATTAAATGTCATGGAGAGATTCAATTTCTAAAATTAACATTAGTTATAATTAAAACAAGTAAATTATTAAATAATATCCAAATATTAGTATAATTAATGTCCTCAAATCATGAATCTGATTCCTCAGGCGACAATATAAAATCATGGGAGGTAGAATCGCCATCATCGGTTGAAGAATTCGATGACTATTCAAAAGCTCTGGATCTGTTTAATATTAAATCAGATCAAGACGAAGATATCATATTGTATGAGGTTCAAAAATCTAAAATAAATGGTTCTGTAATTAAGAGAATTCCAATTCTAAATACTAAACAATCCAAGAAAAGAAAAGAAGAATTAGAAAAAAAGAGGCTAGCACAGAATCGTAATGTGCAGCAACAACAACAACAAAAACAAGCACCAACACAAAATAAAAATAAACCTCAAGATATAAAATATAGAATTGTTATCTTGGTAATTATAATAGTTGCTTTTTTGATATTATTGTATGTTTTAAGTCAATTAGTTATATCCTCTGATACATTAAATGCTCATTTTTCACTTGATCATCAATTAAAGAAGGGTAGTGACTTTTCAATTGCTTGATCTTTTTAAATCAATCGCTCCTTTTAGTAATGAAAAAGGATATCCAATATTCTTTCATCACTATTGTTCTTTCTAGCATCAAGATGGTGATCATAAAACGAACCTTTCTATCTAAATAAAAGAATGTAATTAATAAATCACTTTTTATCTTTTACCGAGATTAATTACTCTAAACTAGGTAAATAGTTAGGTTAAATCTAAGATGCTATAACTATAACTCACTCAATAGTAATGATAATTATTTGGTTTTTAGATTAAAAATCTCATCTAATGTTATTGAATATGGCTTCTTACCACTAACCTTGAATCGAATGGAATTACCCTTGAACTCAGATTGTTGAATGTATCCTAGTTTCTTAAAAATAGATAATGCAATTTTTCCTCTTTGTCTATTATTACCGCATGCCATTCTATCTTTATCTTGTATGTGTTGAAGAATAAATGTTCCCTCATTATTTTCTTCTGAAACAGAAACTACGGCTCGCCATAATCGAGATATATATGAATTTGGATCATTGATAGAACCCATATATATGATTTTTGAGCTGCCTATTGGTTTTGTTATTAATTGTGCAGCAAAATTAGTCTTGTCTGTTTCTTTAAAGTATATTCTATAGACACTTTGTTTTTTAAATTTCCTATTTTCTTCATTATCAAACCAGTAAACATATCCACTAGGTTCTGAAAGATAAGGTTGAACAAATTTTTTCTCATTTGTAGAATTCATATAATTAACGTTATTATGGTCATGAATTTTACTGCTCTTTTGAGGATTGGTATTTTTATCTAGACTCATTATCATTTGTGCCTCTGAAAGGCTTTCAAAATTTACGATATACTTCTTATTCCTCTTCGATTCTATTAACATTATTATTCCATCATCAATTAAATCTCTCAATGCCCTGTCCAAGTTAATATCGTAATGTTTTCCAAGTTCTCTTAAGATATGGTCATGGTATATTGCATTATGTACTCCTCCACCGATAAGTTGGTATAAGAACCATCTTTTCCATTCTTGTACGCTAAGCATTTAGATATTAAGAGCTATTTTCTACGAATATATAAGCATAAAGATCAGATTTCTATATAATTTACTTATTACATCTTTTGTAAATACTAATAGGAAGTTATATCAGAGCTTGGGAATTGTGATCTGGTTAATACTAAAGAATTCTTGAATCGTTGAAAAAACAATAGAAACAATTGTTTAATTGAAAAATTCAGTATTCTATAAATGGATTATAGAATTAAAATATTTTAATACATATATTAGGTAGGTTAAAGAAACAGGTGAATATTAACCTAATAGAGAAATAACTCTTTCTTCTATTTGTCTTTCTAATAATAAAATTTGTAAATATTTGTCTATCTTATTTTTTCCTTTATTACCATTTAATAAATAGACTATACATTGTTGAGAATACCTCAACTTGATATCCTTTCACTTGAGGTAATTAGTATTAAAATGAGAATAAACTTTGGGGAATTAACAGTGTTATTTCAAAACGTAGAGTTTGTTGATTGCATTGAGATATTAAATTATAAGAGAATAATACAAATTCAAACTTTCCTTATATAATTTAAAATTAAAATTGTATGTATTAATTTTACTATTTGACTTTATTAAGCGAATTAGTTTATTTAATAGTTTTATGCAAAATATTAAT
>DASUZI010000132.1:0-5536 GCA_036376955.1 Nitrososphaeraceae archaeon | reverse complement strand
ATATAGTAATAGTAAAATTATTTAATGTCCAATAATTGTATATTTGAATGCTATTATCAATTGTTGCAGAAATTCTAGAAGTTCGCTAATAATAGATTTGACCGTTGATGTGCTATCAGAATCTTTAATATCATCTTTATTCTTCAACGTAGTATATCTATCAACTAGTAGGATTGAAATTGTTGTTTTGATTTTTCTTTTCATTAGATCTAACCTGAATTTTTTTTAAAATTTTGTTATTGTTTGGTTTTATTATTATACCAATTATAGTCTCTTAGACTACTTGTTCTTTCTCGACTTCATATTTCTAAATTTAATTTAATATATCAGTTTCAAAATTATTTTACCTGCGTTTAGCTCGATATATATAACATAAATGAAATGTGAATTCACTTGCTTTTTAATATATATTAAACAAAATAACTATACTCTAATTAAATCATATTATTTAATAAAAATTTTCAATCATTAACAATAAATAATGTAGTTCATAAAAATAGATGTGAACAATAATTTTATCATTGTTTCATTGGTGGTAATACTTACGGTATGTATTACATTATCCTCAAATATTGGGCTTAATGTAGAGGGACAGAAAGAAAATTTCAATAATATAACTACTAATAAATCTGATATCAGTAATGTAGAGAACTTTGAAACATATGAAAACTCAAAATATGGAATAAAAATAGATTATCCTTCTAATTGGCTAAAGACCGAACCAGGTTCTACTATTGGCATTGAACCTTATAAACAAATAAATGTTGTAACTTTTAGTTCTCCTCCTAATAATGATCCCGTGTTAATGGTTATAGTGGCAAATAAAACCGAAGGAACATTAGTAGATTTTGCAAGTGTAGGAATTAACCAACATAGAATGATATATCCTGATTTTAATCTTTTAAAGTCGGGAAACGTCAATCTAGGCAATAATCCTGGGTATAGCTTTATCTTCAGTGCCTCTGACGCAAATGGAAAATTCAACGCGGCACAGATATGGACTATTAAAGATAATAAATTGTATTTACTTGTAATTACAGTAAGTGAACATCTGAATTCTTTAACTTGGCCAACTATACAAAAAATGGTAGATTCTTTTGAAATTATAAATTAAATATTATTGTAAATACAATGACAAAAAACAAAACTAGTAAGTTAGATCCCACATTGGCCATTGAGTCGATTCTGGATATTGATGGTCATTATTCTTTAAGTAGTCATTTATTCTAATTTTATTTTATTGATTATACAAACAATCTTAATATGGCCTTTTGTTTTAAATTTTAACGATTGAGTAATAATGACAAGGGATTATCAGAGAAACCATCTGATAAATTTAAAAAAATAAAAGATTATGGAATACCACTAGGAGTTATGGCTATTTCACTTGTTATAATTTATATATTATGGGCTTCCTTCGGATATATCGGACCTTCATTTTCTAATCAAGTTTTATCGAATCAGCAAGAAACACTTCGTGAAAAATATAATTTACCTTCATTAGAAAATGAAGGTGGTAGTGAGAGTGAGGTTCCTCCTTCTCTTCGTGAAGTAATAAAGTCAAATGCATCGCCAATTTCTACTTCACAAAATAGCGAATCAAAAATGGCAACACAATCATCAACAAACACTACGATATCTGAATCCTCAGGAAATGTTACATCGAGTTCAACTAAAGAAGGATCATCACAAAAAATAACAACAACTACTGCAACAGGTGTTACATTGAAAATCCTTGAAGGTTCATCGATACAGGGAAATCCAGATTATGATCCGGATGAATTGACCGTCAAAAAGGGTGAAACAATAAAGGTTGACAATGTAGATACTATGCCTCATACTGTCACAAATGGTGAAAGTGGATCTGACCCCAATTCTGGTAAGCTTTTTGATACCAGTATAATAAATGGTGGCGATTCCGCTGAAATAGATACTTCAGCTGTTGATGCAGGAGCACATCCATATTATTGCATGGTACATCCATATATGACAGGAAGTTTAACGATAGAATAATTAACTAATATTTCTTTAATTGATTTCTTTATTATCTTTTATCTTTATACCTAAAGATAAAGATTAAAAAACCTACCATGAAGATTTCAAATGTAATCTTTTAAAATAATTATTAAAAAGAAATATTATTTTGATTCATACTAATAAAAAATAATTGGTGTTAGATCTTGGTTAGACGTTTAACGCATTATTTACAAATTTCTCATATTTTTCTTTTGGAGAAAATCCAACAATTCTAGCTATCTCATTTCCTTTTTTAAATAATACTAATGATGGTATAGATTGAATATTGTATTTCTCTGCAATATCTTGATTTTGATCAACATTAAGTTTAGACACTTTTACTTTTCCTTTAAGAGATTGGGCTAATTGTTCCACGATTGGACCTACCATTCTACAAGGACCACACCATTCTGCCCAAAAATCAACTAAGACCGGAATATCAGAATTTAAAACTTTTTCGTCCCATTGTGTTGTATTTATCGAAATAACTGTTTCTAATTCTTTTTTCATAATATATATAGTTTTTTAGAATGGATATAGACTTACAAATGCATATAAAGTCACAAAATAAAACAAGTTAACGGCTATTCATTAATTCGATAATCTTTAATTCGATAATCTCCAAGAATAAAATTCGAATTATTTCAGTTTATGACTTAATCTTTCATAATATCCTTAGCCATAAGATAGTTTTTTACATATTCTTGATGATTCCCTTGTAAAATAATTATACCATTTTTATATGTCCCTCCAGTACCAATATTTTTCTTTAATTCCCGTAAGATAATTTTTATCATAACTTTATCCTTTAAACCTTGAATAATTGTAATTGGCTTATTGAATTTGTTTATGTCAGTGTAAACGAAAATAGTTGATATATCCTTGTCTAGTTCTTTTAATGCATAATCTATAGAATTCACATTTTCATCATATATAAACATCAATCGATCATGGTAAGTCGTTATCCATATTGACTCACTTTTATTTTTCAAGTCATGGAAATATCTCGAAATTTCTCTACCGTAGAATATTTTGAATTCTTCTGATTTTCTGAAAATATTTTTACTACAATATTACATCGAATGGGATGGTTATGTTGATACTTATATCATATTTTATTAAAAGAATGTGAAAAGTCATTTTAAAAAAATTTGAGAATTAACTTATTGAATGTCAATTAGTTATTTTATTAAATTCCTTGTCGTTTATAGGATATATGAATAAATTATTATTTTTCATTCCTATACTACCAATTGATTCTATAATTTTTGTAGAATAACTAAAAGCTTTGGATATATTCAATCCTTTTCCCTTATTTGTTTCAATTATAATATTATTGTTGGATAAATGTAGTATTATTTCCATAAAATCTTCTATATCTTTCCATTTTAATTGATATCCTCTTATATTTTGAATCATTCCGATCCATCTTAAGCTACCAAAATATTTGCCTGACAGATTCTGAACTATTAGTTGATTAGGGATTTGAAAAGGAACAGATAATTGAATGATTTGAGTATATTTTGTTTGGTTATTTCTTTTTTCATATAATATTTTCTTTAACTCTGAAAAAAGTAATTTTCCTTTTTTATTTAAATTATATCCTGTTTTGTTTTTATCAACTAAATCCAATTCTTTTAATCGCTTTAAAGATCTTGATAAAATTTCTTGATGTAAATTCGATCTAACCTTCAATCCATTAAATGTAAATGTGGCTATGGTGTTCTCGTCTCCATTATCAAATAAAATTTCTAGAATATCTATGTCACTCTGTCGAAGATCGTTAACTGATATATAGTCATCTTCATTAACTTTCTGTTTGTTTAATGATTCTAATAAAATATCTTTATTGTATTTATTCATAGTATTTAATTTTTCACATTTTTCACTAGTTTGTGTTTTTAATGTACATATCACACTAACTATACCAATGTAAGTATATATAAAGTGGTAAGTAACATAGAATACAGCAACTTACTGTTTGTTAAGTAAAGAATAGATAACAATTATTTACTATACTGAAGCATAAAAAATGTTATGGTCGATTTTCTAATATCGCTGAAATATTAAATCGTCGTTGTCAATACGTCAGTACCTATTTACAGATAATAAAATTTGCTCGTTTACATACTTAAAGCTCTTATTTCCTCTTTCTCTTTCTAATGGTGATTTTGGTTTTGAAGGAGTTATAGGGGGTTTCTTTATCGTTGGTTGATTGATTGTATTATACATATTTATATTATGATAGAGGGTTGAAGATTAAATTGATTAATTAATATATAATTAGTCACACTATGTTGAGTATAAATGAATTTTCAAATTTAATGGTTTATTTATGACGTAGGATCTATAATGCTATAATTTGATTAAATTATATTTACATTACAAAACATCTCAGATGATCGGAAGAACGAAAAATAATATCATACCGATTCTTCAGGAAAATCCAACAACGAATATCAAAAGGAAACTATTAACACAATACAACCAATCTCAAAATACTATATAGAACTGCAAAAAATATTGTTTATGCTCTTTGGCCAGTATTTTTAATATTTTATACGATACATAACTTATTGGCTTACAAGATGAATATTGACATTTTATTGTTGACAGAAACGTTTAACAAAACCAAATTAATTGCAGAAGAATACTACAATGGTTGAGTTCATATCTTTGTATATAAGATAGAAAAATCAGACAATCGATAAATTCTTTTATAACTATATTCTAATATTTTAATAGTTTTATCATCAATATGAATTGTGAGTATTTAATAGAGCGAAATCGACTTTGTATATTTCTAAGAATTATAAAATTATGAGATTTTTAACAAGAATGCCTATTTTTTACAGATAACTTTAACTTTATAGATACATATTAAGAGTATATAAGTACATATGTTTGTCTTCAAACTTATTTAATATTCCCCTTTATTCTTTTGTTACAACATCCATATCTTTTCTAATTTCTTTTTTTATTCTGTCTGATAATTGTTCATCTCCTTCCTCTCCAGATTTTCCCACAATATTTGATTCATCATCGCTATATTCATTTTCTCCTTTACTATCAATTGATGACATTAATTCTACTTATATAATACTCAGTTTTTAATTTTTTAATTGTTTCTTATATAATTATTCTAAGGAACTATTGAAAATATTCACAAATTTTTTGGAAGTATAAAGTGAAAAAATCTTTTACTATGAAAACGATAAATGAGATATTCGTTCTTCGAAATTATATCAAAAATATATTGGGCAAGCCACTCGAATCAAATTATAAAACTGATTTAATATATCCCTTATTTGACGTTTGTAACTGTTGTGGCAGGTTTAATGATATAGAAAATGTAGGAGAACTAAACCATTTTGTAAATGATGTTATAAAGAATACATACTATAATTTTGACAGCTCAAAAAATTAAACTGACATGATGAGAATGATCAACTCAAGACCAGAGATAATTTGGAATTAACTAGTTTTCAATGTATAAGATATATGGGATTGTGCGTCAATT
>DASUZI010000131.1:0-11323 GCA_036376955.1 Nitrososphaeraceae archaeon | reverse complement strand
TTTAATCCATCCAGATCCTACTGAAGCAGCTACAAGCTCTTTCTCCTCCTGAGAAATAGAAATATTATTTAGAGATTTGTTTACCACTTCGGCTTGCAATTTTAGAAGTTCAGCCGGTTTAGGTGTATGATCTTTTCCACCACATGATGAACCAACAAGTGTGAGAGTGTTAACCTTGTCTTGATACATCATTGTAAACTGTTGGGCTATAAATGATCCAAGAGAATATCCCATAATATCTGCTTTTGGTATTTTCAGAGCATCAAGCAGACCCTCTGGATCGTTTGCTAGTTGCTGATAAGTGTATGGTTTGGAACCTATTGTTGTATTTCCTAGTCCACGACTATTAAATGCAATTACTGTGTGATTTGAAGAAAGACTCATTGGAAAGATGGGTCCCACTGATCCATGCCATCAGAAGCACCATTGTAAAGTAAGATAGGGTCACCTTTTCCTAACATCTTGTATGCGATGTCAATATCCCCTACATGAACTTTTTTTGCCGGAATACTTTGAATGCTTGATAAATCTTTTGCATTGAAACTAGTCTTATCTTGTTGACCATAAACAGGATTAGTACTAGTAGTCAACATAATAGCAGTAGTCGGGATAACCAGTATAAACATGAAGATAATGATGATAATTGAAGTTTATTTCCAATAATTTTTGGTAGGTAATATATTTTGTTATCTTCATTGAGATAACATCTACTAATTTTTAACCTTATGTATTATTAAATAATTAGATGTTACCAATTATATTGATATAACAATTATTTAACTGAAAAATATATTACTAGATTAACGAAATATTTTACAAGTTTTTTAACAAAAATATTACTATTGATTATATTATATCATGAGCTTAAAGTTTTCCATGTTTAAATTCACTGTTCCTCTTCAATTCACAATATGGAATAATTTATTTATTGAAGGTATTACTTCATTTGATTATATCAATTGTTTCTATTATATCAAAACATATTTATCAGTCTCAGAAGGATTTGAACCTTGCTAATAGATGGGTTCAGTATACTTTTGATACTTTCTTTTATGTATTATAGGATAAATAAATAACCATTTTATAAAGTATTAGAATTTTATTCTATATATTTAGTTTTAGTTCACAAATAGTTAATATGAATTTTAGTTAAAAGAAAAATAAAAAATGATATAGGTTTAAGGCTTATCTCAATGGGTGGTGGATTGTCTAAACAATTGCATAAGTTTCCCAAACTACTAAACTTCGATCTGTAAAAGATGGTATGAATTGTACTTTCCATTTACTACCAAGAGGTGAGAAAATACGCCTATCTAATAATTCAATTGGAAAACCTTAAGTAAAAGGATGAACGGTCCACCCTCCACTTATTACAAAATCACATAGGTTACAAAATGCTCTTCCTACATTATTAGTGGTAACATTGTTAAAGGCTTGGGTTCCGTTGACTAGGATGCATTGGTTGTATTTATTTGAGTAATTCCTGGTGTCCCTTGTTCTCCATTTGTTTCATTAAACCATCGTGAGCCTTGTTGTCCTTGTGGACTTGCTGGACCTGTAGCACCTTGTGTTCCGGTCCTATTACCTATTCTATCATCTTTGTCGAACTTAACATGTTTACAGTTTTCTACAGAACTTAAGAAAAGCCTTAGAATGGACCTATTCGACATTCATATTTCTTATCGTCTGTTGAGTACTTACTGTAACTATTATCTCCATTTTTATCATATTCTTGAGTCATTACATTTGAAAAATTATTGTTGTTGAGAAATGACACTATTGCTAACATTACCAATGAACTTGCCAAAAGTCCAATGGTAAAGACTGGTTTGTGCATACTTTTATCTCACCTGCAATTAATAATAGAATAAGAAATTCTATATTGTAGATCAAGGAATAAAAATTAAATTTTTCATTAACTAATTATGTTATCCAAACTAATACTGAAAAATGTTGGAAAAGGAAATACTAGTCAATTTTCTATAATACTAATATTAGAACTTATTTTTAAATAGCTGCAAAAATAAAATTACTATAAATTTATATGTATATATTTTAAGATATCAACAAGTCCTAAATATTAGTCATTTAGGATTGTGGTAACAATTCTTCCAGTTCATTATGCATTTTAAGAAAGAACAATCCTTTTTCTGTTGTTTTATATTTATTAGCCCCCTCCAAATATTCTATTAGGTTATTTTCAACTAAAACAGAAAGATATTCCTTTAATTGGTTATAACTTAGGAAAGCAAAGTACATAATTTTTGTTTTGGTTTCTCCTCCTCCTTCGTTTGCAGCATCCAGTATCATTGCTACTATTTCGGTCCTACTTCTATTTCCCATGTTATTAGAATTGTGATTTACTATTTTAATATTAATACCACAAGAAAAGTTAACCTAACTATAGTAAAATATTCAACATATTATTTGAAAATAATAAATATAAGAAATGTTCATATCTTATCTTAGAATTGTATTATGAAATAATTCTAATATTTAATTTTATCAACATTCATTCTCTATAGGATTTAATTTGAAATATAATTCTATTCTGTATAAATAATATGGAATAGTCGTACATGTAGTAAGGTATAGTAGGATTCTATTACATTATATTTAGCTTATATTATTAGAAACTTATTTTAAAAATTGTTATTTCTGATAAATAATAATATTAAATATATTTAAAATAGAATAATAATATAATTAATGTAGTAGAAAATAATTTTCAGTCTTATTAATAAAAAATAACAATAATAATGACTAGATATAAAGGTCTAGAAAATAGAAAGATTAGTACTAGGTTAAGTTAAAACCTAGTTGTGGTTAGTATTTATGTCTCTATTTTTGCTTTTACCTTATACTGTTTGTATGAAATCGGTATTTGTTTTTGCGCAAGCCTTTAGATTATCACGTGTTTGTTCTAATGCTGTATTGTATATTCTAATATTTGATGCTAGAGCATTATTTATGAGATTGTTACTGTTTAAGAGTAACTTGTAAAGTTATTTACAGCTGCTGAGTGATTTTCTGCAATTTTTTGTGGATTATACAAGTCCCATACTCCACTCCTACTATTTCTTTCTACTTGTGATTGAAAAGAGCGTATTACTTGTTTTTGCGCTTCGATATAGTCAGAAGCAATATCTCTCATGATTTGAATAGTTTTTTCTTGATATTCAGCAATACGTTGTGTATATATTGGAACTTCTCGTGTGACTTAGTTGTTCTTTTTACATTGTATAAGGTGTTGTCTAGTGTCTTGTTTATTGCATCTTGTTGTTGATTTAATGTGTTATTTTAATCTAGATTTGTAGTTCCTTCATTAAAATTGGTGCTAGTATTCGTGTTTTCTATGTTTAATTTAGTTTTATTTGTGTTTGTTTCATTAATTTCATCACTTTTTGTCTACATATTAACAATTAAGTTACCAAGGTATTTAAGAAAAGTTAAAGATATCCGTGCATTATCATGTTCTATAGATACAAATCATCTTAATTTTAGTTTATGGTTATTTCTGTACCTGGACCTATTTTAATATTCCATAGTTATGTATTGCTACTTTTGTCCAATTAGTTTACAGAAGACTACCTCACCTAAAATCAATTCGTTACCTGCTTTCACTTTTTATCATACTTTCTTCTTATTCTTCATTCTCTTTCTTTTCTGTTGGCTTAACCATTTGTAGCATTTTCTTTTTCAGGAGTTTCTGGATCAGGTCCGCTTTCTACATTGATCTCTTTCTCCACAATTAATTCTGTTGGATAAGAATGGATGAATACCTAGATTTGATTCAAAATACTATCAAATATAGTTGTGCCGAGAAAACTACGCGACGGTTTGGAGTTGAATGGTCATGCTTTCTATTTTCAATCACAGTTTTATTGGTAGAAGTAAATTTGTTAGAGTATTAGATTAATTAATATTATAATAATTTTATTAGCATCTGTATAAACTAATTTCTTACTTCCTAGTAGGAGTAGTAGGAATCAAAATATATTAATGATTTTGAAAATAATGGTTGATTCACGAATTGAATAGTAGTAATCGTCATCCTCCACTTGGGATATTAATTTATGGTCTTGTGATAATAGCATTAGGTATATTTTTGCTTACGATAGGGTCTGGCATAAGAGTATTTCTTATCTTTATAGTAATTGGCTTATCATTGATTGCGTTATGGTTATACCTTGATATAAAAAAGGAAAGGCAGAAAAATGGAATATATGTTAATACCATACAGGCATGTATATGTCCAATTTGTAAACACAAAGAAACAAAGATTTGTTTGGAAAAAATATGTGTATGCTGTCTTATAATGAAAGAAGGTGTCATTATTGGACACCAATCTACTAATCCATTACATTAGAAGATATATCTATGATAGGATATCTAACATAAAAAAAATAATGAAACTAGATTTAGGTTGCTCTTCATTAAAAGTCCTTGTTCCAATGTAATATAACAAATATTTAATATATACCAATTATACATAAGATCTAATCTTCGAAGAAAGGTCTAAACCGAAGATCAAAACCTGAAAAGGATTTTAAGAAATTTCGTGAGCAGTAATCAAAGGGATTAAATGAAAATAATTTATTTCTCTTGAAAACTTTTTTATTACAATTAAGCATTACTTTACTTGATATAAAATTGTCGACAAACGACGATATGGATAATACGAAATTCCTTTTTGCTTTTACCAAAAATATTTTAAAATTTAACAATTCTATAAGATGGATAGGAATAACTGATCAAGACGGTAATATTATAAATGAACGGGATAGAGAAGGACTAAAACCATTCCTTACAATAGATGAAACTCATCAATGGGCAATTAGAACAATAACTAGACATAAAACACGATTACAATTTGAATCAAAAATGGGTAAATTAACATATTTATTTAGAAGATATTCAAGAATGAGTAGATGTTTAATTCCCATTAATGAAAATTATTATTTAATTTTTACTATGGATTTTGAGGAAAGTAATTTTGATAAAATTATAATGGAAAAAATCATTCCTTTAATTAACCAAGAAAAAGATAAGTTTCTTATCAAAAAATAATTTATTTTTTAACCTGTTCATTATACATTTTTTGATACTCGATATTAAAAACCTTTGATTCACTAAATTAGAGAAAATAAATGAGAAAATAGTTTCAATTTTAAATAATCACAAGCATCAAGTCTAATTCCTGATGATGCAATTATATACACTATCGCTTTAATCCTTCGATCTAGATATCCACATATATTTTGAATTTCATCGATTGTTGGTGCTCTATCATCAGCATATTTTCTTGATTTTGGAAGAACTGTAGTTATATTTTTCCATTGAATAAGAATATCCGACATTTCATAGAATAACATTATTGTTTTGAAGAATTACGAAGTGTTGCTGCAGTTATTTATTCTTGTTCTACTCTTTCCGTTTTGAAATTGTAAAAATTTATCATATTATCGAATGCCTTTTATGATCTTCCAATCCTTTTCCCGCAAAATTGCATTGTTCTTCTATAATTCCATTAGGAAATAAATTTCTAGAATTAAAAAATATTATCATGCGTCTTAATTAACAATCTTTGGTTATCGGGTGATATGAATGCATATTAAATAAAGAATAAGCATTACCTTCATCGTAACTTTGTACTTCTAATTTCATTTCTATTTTTGATTCACCTTTCTTTTTGTTTGCGTGAATCCAATTAGAGAACCAATATCGCAACGAGCTCAGAGGTTACACAATTGTTAACAATATTGGCCCATTTGAAAATAAGAAAAAGATATTAAATTATTTGTTTAACTTTTTTCTTCTTTTATAAATTCTTTGATGGAAATAGAAAAATTATTTAATTATAGCCATAGCCCCCTAATATCGAGAGTAAAATCAATAATAATAGGCTATGGTGTGACTCGATCTTATTCTTGGCCTATAAGATCATATTAAAACGATATTATAATATTTAATAATTTGAGATGATTTGTTTATTGATTAAGGTTAATATCTGATTTCCATAGTTTATTCATATTGAATAATTCTCTCGATCTTAACGAATGGAGAAATCACTCTATGAAGGGAATAGTTTGCAGTATAATGCTTTTTCGTAACTCTCCAATATTACTATGTCCTAAATGTTCTCTTCATTATTGCTCGGAACTTGTAAAAATACAATTCCTTCCATCTGCAGAACAAAAATAATATTAATAGAGACAAAATATTTTAGTAATGATAGACCATATCCACCTACAAACCCAATACTTGACTTCCGATTAATTAATTTATTTAATAATTAAAGAAAAATACTTAATAAAACCATACTCTGTATATATATGACCATTATAAGTGCACATATATATAATGAATACAAACTTAGATCCTGTGAAGGAATGCCTATCTTATTGGTAATGGATTGATCAGTTCAGAATGCAAGATATTTACAAATCAGTAAACAAGGTTAATGATCAATATACCATCTAAATTGCCATAGCCCGAAAAGGCTGAACATAACAACAGAGAAGTTTGACATTATGGAAGGATTATACTTCTCTGTGGATATGTTTGTAGAGTAAAATATAGTATAATATTTAAGATAATTTAATTGCCATAGCCCACTAAAATTCGACAGGAAACGGAGCGAACAAAAAATATTCTATAATTAGTAGGGCTATGGCAAGGAAATGAATCTATTTTGTCTATGCACTTTTTTATAGTGTAATATTATATAGGTAATAGAATATTTAAAAATTGGATAACATTGTTAATTAACCATCTAATAAGAATAATTGTCATAGCGTGAACTTAATAGATGATCCAGATGATAATTCAGACTAGAACAAATTGTTATCTGGCGGGGAAAGACTTGAAAGTATATTGTAATAATCATAACAAACAAATAATATTTATGAGTTTTATAAATTCTCGTTCTATGTTCTGAAATCAACATTTATTAATACTTATATTAAATAAGTATCTGTTATTAGGATAAAAAAATAAAAAAAGTATCTATTGGTTAGAAGAAGATCTTTCTATTTTTTAATTGAGATTGAAACCTTGCTTCATTTGTGGGTTCTTACTTTTATAATTTATTGTTTATATATTATAAGGTGTAATTTTGAGATAAATATCCAATTATTCAATTTTACTCATATGGATTCATCATTTTGAAAAATCTATGGTTAACATGGAGGGATGGGATTTGAATCCATTCCTAGTATTCACGGGTTTAGACATATATTATATATTTATTCCAAAGCCTTTCTAAGTGTAACAGAATTAGGAAGACAATGAAAAATGTATAGAATTTCCTATTCTGCCACTATATTGTACTTTATATCTTGTGCAAAATTAGGCTCTGCACAACCTGGATCGGGGCAAATTAGACTCGATTTAAAATGAATCGAATAATTTCCTCTTATAAGCGGTTCAGTTATTATATAAAACCCATCAGAAACAACATTAGAAATACCACCTTCAATAACTCCAAAAATTCCATTATCAGGAAAGACAACTTTAAAAACGTCTGTTTCAGTTCTATATTTGATAAGATCTTTATACTTGTACTCTTTATCACCTATTTTAAGATACAAACTGTTAACGCTATCTTGATCCTTCTTTGCACTCTTGTGTAACTCCTCTACTGATGCACCTGGAGCCTCCTTGTCAGACCACTCTACCTGCATTACTGGTATTAGAAGACCTTTCCCAACTGGGACATTACAAGTTCTTTCAGATATACCTCCAATGTTCATACTTAGGTAAAAAACCGATGAATTTGTATTTGACTGACCATTCGCACATTTCTCTCCTGTACGATCGTTAACAGGACTTTCATTAGCGGGTATCTCTAGTAACCATTTCCAAAAATTTTTTTGATGTTCAGCAAATGTTAAACCATATGGTTTGCTTTCTGGTGGGAAAATATTTAATGACTGTGCACCTAAAATTGGGGATAACGTTCCTGAAAATAGTAACAACATAAACATAAAAGATACAATAACAAAATAAGATGATCTATTCAATATTATCTGTCATTACAGTTTAGCAACTCTCTAATACAAAAAGATTATGTTTGACTGAATACCTTCTTAGTATAATCATTGCTCACAGATCATAAAAAGTCATTTAGTAATAGAAAATTTCTTATTTTTTTGATTGCATTAATTGTTACTGTCTTAATTGATACCTCAGTAGTTAAGATCAATGATCTTATTGATAAATACTTTATTCCTATGCAAGGTAAGTTAATATTATTCTCTATTAATAGTTCGTTGTGTCTTCTTTTACAATTTTTGATAATAAAGTATTTACAGAGCTCAATTAAAAGAGATCGGTTAAATAATAAATTAAAGGTTCAGTATTTCTATAAAATTTCGTTAATCTCTTTATGTGTATTAGGAACTTTTATAGGATTTTTGTTATTTCAACTATTCTATAATAACAACTACAACACATCTATCAGTATTTTCATAATTATGGTAAGTTATGGTACAGCGACGGCTTTGATAATACGGTTATCTTTGTTGTTTTTCTCCTGGTTTAAATCAAACCATAACTTGATAGTCTTTTTATATTTTGTATCGATGTTAGTGATAGCATTTAATTTAATCATGACAGCAGCTTACACAAGTGTCAAGGTGAGCGAATTACCAAATCCTACTGGAGAATATGTTGGAGCTTCTGGATTTTTTTCTAGCGATAGGTACTCATTATTAGAAAATGTTTATAGAATTTTTTCCTTCATGTCATTTTTCAGCATATGGATTACAACAGCCGTCCTAATGATCAATTATAGAAAAAAGCCGAGTAATGCTATAGTGTATTGGATTATATTGTCTGTACCGTTTGTTTATTTTTTAATAACCTACTTTTATCAGTATATCTTAGGTGACATACTAATCTCCTATCTGGAAATTGATCCGATAACTGTTTCTATTATATTAGGGGCATTCCTAGCATTAAGTAAACCCATCGGAGGATTGGTTTTCGGCGTTGCATTCTGGAAGATATCTAGAATTATGAGTTATGAAAAAAAGATTATGACATACATGATTATTTCTGGCTTTGGTATATTTTTAATTTTTGCAGCAAATCAAGCATCAACACAAACTATTCCTGGAATCTTTCCTCCTTTTGGACTTTTAACAATAACTGTTTTGAATATAGCAGCATTTTTCATGTTGTTAGGTATTTACAATTCAGCAACACTTGTTTCAGCAAATCGCAACCTACGTAAACTTATACGTAAACATGCTTTAGAGTCAAAGTTGTTGGGCCTACTAGGACATGCAGAAATGGATAACGAAATTAGAAAAACTGTCAAAGAAATTACTCGAGACAAAGATGTTTTAGAAAGGTACAAAGAAGCAGAATTTGAATTTGATGAAAAGGAATTAGAAAAATATGTAAACTCTGTAATAAGAGAAACAAAAAAGAACATAAATAGTAATTAATCATTAAACTCACATGTCATTGTAACTCCTTTGTATAACAATATGGTAGAATCATTAAGCGAAAATTTCAAGAAGATTGTTTATATTAATTTTAAAACTCTATCTAGGGATCTGTATGAACCCACATATTCATCGCGCTCGGATTTGTAAATTGTTATTGATACAATATTTTTGGTCCAAAATAAGACAATAAACATAGGAGTAATACCGATAGCGGTTCTAAAATTAAGAATCTATTGTTATAGCGATACAACTATCTTATATTTAGCTTTTATTCTTGGAAACTTTTATTTTATTTTGAAATAGTTCAATTATTTTATTAGAGATGTTTTATGATAGTCATCTCATTACCTTAGCAGCCAGTTTGAAATAAACCTATGTAATTCTGAGTCAGATAGATTCTTTTTTGAATCTGCTAAAGTTTTTGAATCTTCTCCTATTACATATCTAAATAAATTATCAGAAGAATCTGATGCATTTTTAATTGCTTCAAGTATTACAGTAGCAACTTCTTTAGGCAAAGGAGCATTCTTCATAGCTGGATAGTAATGAGAGAGAAATGCATCTATAGTATTGGAATAATGTGAAGAATTCTTTTGCTTAATATTATTATTAGAATAATAATTATCTTTGGATTCCTCCTCTTTTTTATTCGATGGAGTTTGATGTGTATGGGCTTCTTCACTTGGATTTGGAAATTTAATATTTGGTATAAAATTAGTATTGATAACACCAGGTTCAACAAGTATTACCTTTATTCCAAAAGGTTGAAGTTCATATGATATAGATTCACTTAATCCTTCTAATGCAAATTTCGAACTAACATATGCGCATTCTGCAGGAATTCCTACTACTCCTGCAATAGAAGTTACATTTATTATTATTCCATTATTCTGTTTTCTCATTGATGGTAAAACTTCTTTAATAGTTCTTATTGCACCAAATAGATTTGTCTCAAATTGTCTTTTTATTTCATCTATAGACATATCCTCAAGAGCTCCAAACAGGCCATAACCTGCATTATTTACTAAAATATCAACTTTCTCTTTTTCATCAAATATTCTTTGTATTGCATTTCTTACTGAATCAGTATTATCCACATCCATTGATAATACTTTCAAAGGAAGATTCTCATTCTTTGCAATTTTTTCAATATTATCGCTCTTATGTGTTTCTCGCATTGTAGCATATGTATAAAATCCATTTCTTGCTAATAACAAAGAGGTTTCAAATCCTATTCCAGTTGAACTGCCAGTAACTACTGCAATATTTTGCTTTTCCATTCTAATATTAGGCAATTACAAAATATACAAAAATATAATCCTATAGTTGATGATAACAATGAATTGAGGATAACCATCGCTATGTTTCAAATTGTCCAAATTTATTAGAAGTATTTAAAGCACTATGTATCCTTGATTTAAATCCAATTCTTCTAAATAGTTTGTTATACGATAATCTAGTTCCAACTTAATAATAGGATTCATCTACAAATTCATGTAATCATCGGAAGTGAAATCGTCCATGTAGTAAGGTTCTATTAAATAATGTAGAGTGTATGTGACTTAATTTCTTTAAAATTAATGGAATAGTATAGCAAAAATATAAGATTGACCATTCATCTCTTAATAAATAAAATAAAGATTGATTAGGTACAATAATTTAAAATTTCTAAATTGCATACTAGGAGGTTAAAATTAATTCCTAGTTGTCTTTAGTTAATATTGTTGTTGTATTTGCTAGTATTTCCGTCTCTATTTTGGCTATTACCGGATACGGTTTGTATGTAATTGGTGTTTGTTTTTGCGAAAGCCTTTAGATTATCACGTGTTTGTTCTAATGATGTATTGTAAATTCTAATATTGGAT
>DASUZI010000130.1:0-3255 GCA_036376955.1 Nitrososphaeraceae archaeon | reverse complement strand
AGCATTGGAACTTAATCCATATAATGATTGGACATGGTTTATCAAAGGATTAGTTTTTAATGGATTAAAAAGATATGAAGAAGCTCTCGAATGTAGCAATAAAGCATTAGAGCTAGACCTTACTGTAAATAATCATTTTGCATTAGACAATAAAGCAGTGGCTCTAAATGGATTAAAAAGATATGAAGAAGCTCTCGAATGTAGCAACAAAGCATTGGAACTTAATCCATATAATGATTGGACATGGTTTATCAAAGGATTAATTTTTAATGGATTAAAAAAATATGCAGAAGCTCTGGAATGCAGCAACAAAGCATTGGATCTTGACGTGAATACTATTCCTACTTTCTAAATATCTTAGCATAGGACAAACTTAGGAATAACTAATTAAGATCACTTGAACAATCTAGAAGTCAAAACAAAGATATCAGTATAATAACTAGTTGCGTTGAAGTATCTATTGTAAAGAAATTTTAGATCAAGTCTGATGTAAATAACTAATTATTTTAGTTTATATTAATATACGTATAATTTATTTAATATAATTAAAACCTTTAGGCACTTAAAAATTAAGATTCATATATATTTTGCAATAGATGAAAGATATACAAATAGTTTCACTATCTAATAAGAGTAATACATTGGTTATGCTTGGATTATTTCGGTTATATTTATTAGAAATTAATTAAATTTTATTATGATTAATAATATTTTTTTTTATTAAATATTAAATTAAATCATAATAGTAAAAGTAAAAAAAATATTTGATTGAATTATCCGATGTCTCATGCTTTTGAATCTACAGGATCGCCTTTTAATCCTCCATCAAGTACACTAACAAATTTCTTGAGATCGTTGATATCTCCACTAGTTAATTTTATCTTACCCAAGTTCAATTGCATTATCAAGAGTTAACAATCCGGCAATTACTTGTTTAAGAGTACGTTCATGAGAAAATGACTATTGTACTATTTGCTTAACGGTAGGCTAAAGTAAAATGTTGCTCCTTTACCTTCAGCATTATTCTCAGCCCATATCCTTCCACCATGTGCTTCTACAATACCCTTTGATATATACAACCCCAATCCTGTGCCTGTCTCAGATTTGGTAACGAATTTGGAAAATAATTTGTCCTGTATATCAGGGTCAATACCCACTCCTCTATCTCTTATACTAATAATAACCTCCTCATCGCTGCTACCATTATTACCTTTCTTATAAGCTTGGTTGGATTTTATGGCTGTAAAGACTGTTATAGTGTCCTCACCGAGACTATTACCATCATCGCTATTGCTACTACTACTTTTCTGTGTAAATTTAATGGCGTTAACTAAGAGATTTGATATAACCTCATAAATTCTAATTTTATCTGCTTCTACAACTATAGGATCCACTTTTGGATCAGCAAATGTTATTTCTACTTGGTGTCTTAATTTTAAATCGTCTATTACATTTCTTATCTTTTCGTTAATGTTAAACTTCTCCTTGTTGAGGCTTAAACTTTGGCTCTCAATTCTTGAAACATCCAATATACTATTTGTAAGGTTTTTAAGTCTAACGGCGTTTCTTTCTATAGCATTTATCATTTCATCTCTTCTTTCAGGATATGTTCGTAATAGTTGTGAAAATACTAGAATAGCTTGAGTAGGGGTCTTCAATTCGTGACTTGCAATATTAATAAACTCTTTTTGCATTTTATCATTAACTTTTAATTGTTTATTAGCCACTCCAAGTTGTTTATTTGATTCATTTAGCTCTCTTGTTCTTCTTTTAACTTCCTCATTTAAGTTGCTACTCCATCCAATAAGAAATATAATGAAAACTACAATTGCAGCCGTAGTGCCAGCAAGAAGTGAAAATGTCTCTATTCTTTGTGTAAGAATTACATCATTGATCTGTGAATATATTACAGAAGTGGGAGTTACTGCAGATACAAAGTATATTGGTTTTCCTTGCACAAAAATTGGGTAGCCAGTATTTAGTCTTTCGCCAATTCCAAAATCATATACAGCATAGCCTGGCTGTCCTCTAAGTAATTGGCTATATAGATTATGCAGTAACTGATTATTGTGGAAGAATTGCTGAACCTGATTTCCAAAATAGTTCTTTCCTAATAATTCTGTATTTGGATTGGCTATGTAATTTCCTTTTTTATCAAAAACTACCAGAAAATTTGACTTAATATTGTAAATGTTGCCATAATGTGCAAAGAACTCTGTAGTAGGAATTAGTGCTCCTACTAATCCTATATATTTTCCAGTCTTGATATTTATTATTGGATAGCTTATCGCTATTCTGTATTTGCCATCTCTTCCCTCAAAACCATTGGAAAATGTTGGCATTAAAGTGTTTTTTGTATCTCTTATCCAGTCTCTATAGGAAAAATTGCTTCCAATAAATGTTTCTTGTCCGTTTGAGGCTATGCTGCTCCTTACAATATTGTTTTCATCTAAAATGAAAAGTCTATCTACTTTAGTAATATTAGCAATTTGAACATACATTTGTTGCATAGACTTTTTGGTTGTATTGCTGAATAAATCGACTTCTTGCAAATATTCTGAGTTTGCTAAATCCTGAAGTCTAGACATAATTGAATCAAGGTCAGAGCCAATATGTTGAGAAATAGCTAGTGTAGATTCTATCTGGCGTTGTTTTTGTTGTTCAAATAGGCTATTTCTGATGTCCCATTCTGTATTATTTTGAAGATAAAAAAACAAACTATAAGAAAGAACAATAATCGATATGATAAAAATAATAGCTACTTCCTTTGTCTTCCTACCAGAAAAATTGGGATATTTTTTTAGCGTTACCATGTATATTATAATTATATTTAATTGTCCACTTGTTATTATAAGTTCAAAAGTGCCTGTAAATATCTCCTCCTCCCATAAAACAACCATTAAAAATAATAATTTTTCATATAGTGTTGGTAAATAATGCATAGAGATTATAAGTGGATTTGCGCATATCTTTTATTATCATCCTTCTTCTCCACTTCTGCTAACATTTCATTGATTATTGACACCAGAGGACATTTTTTGATATCATTACTGGAAGACCAGCATCACTTTTTGTTATTGAATTTAAAATAATTTTACTAGACAATTTTAAATCTTATTACAGTATAATAATAATATTCTATTGTGAATCTTCTTATTGTAATAAATTACAAAATAGAGGCAAAAAAACCCTCTTACCATCAATGTCTTCTATAAAATTTGCTCCTTAAAAGATCTGGCTTTTTTTGTAATTATT
>DASUZI010000129.1:0-39367 GCA_036376955.1 Nitrososphaeraceae archaeon | reverse complement strand
TGAGCTTGTAGCGTTTGTCATATTGATTTGTGCTTGTACAGTATCGAGCAAGGATGGTATAGAAATTAATCCTATTGCAAGTATCGAATAGATAAATATATTCTGAATTTTCAATTTAATAAACAAAATACACTAGTATTTATAAAACTTGTTATTTTTTATAGGAATTAGTAATTTAATAAAATAACTGATACAAGGAATATGTGATTTTGACTCAATATTTTATTCAATTCTCCGAGAAAAATTGATAATTGAATATTATGGAAGTGGTAGACTTTTTGGCAGAAGTATAATTTTAAAATTATTATGCCGTGTTGTATTATTAGAATCAATTTGAAATATTATCAATTATAGAATTCTTCAAAATTATTACTTTTTGGTTATTTAATTACTATATATTTATTAAACATTTATCTTTGATCGAAAGTCAAACATTTGAATCACAAAATCAAAAATAGACAGATATAGTAGTGTTTTTCCAATGATTTATCATCATCAGCATGTATAGAATAAAAATATATCTTCTCATATTTGTCAAAATTAGCGAATCATATACAAAATAATAAATAAAATCACATAAATCTATAATGAATCATGCGTTTATTATGTAGAGTTTATATCTATAAATATAACATAAAATAATTTTATGAATTTATCGAACATATAGTACATTCTCTCTTCCAAAATTCTTTAAAATCCTTTTTTCACATTCACTTCCTTCGGGAGGATTTAGATCAGTACTAGTTACACAAGCATGATATCTATCTCCTATTTGGATTTTTCCTATATTGGTATCTCTATCAAATGTAAATTCTCTGCTTATTGTAAATCCACCAAGCTTGTTTAATTCTTCTTGAACATTATTAATAATTGCTGATTTAATCTCGCCTTTTATCATAACAGCTATTTTTAACTTTTGTGTATCTTTTCTATCTTCAAGAGGAACATAAATTTTAATTTTCACTTTTTCTTCGTTTTTCTCTGTTTGTTGTTGGTTGTTCTCATTACTGTTATCATTATTTGTAGAAAGCAGTTGGGTGTATTTGTTACTACTATTGTTAAAAACATTTTGACTGTCTAGATAAACAAGTGAGTTAGGTGAAAATAAACGGGATATAGTAGGTGTAGCTGTATCTGGGCCCAAGAGATCACCTTCGTCACAATCAAAATAAGGCATAGAATTATACTCTTTTAGCAAATCTTTGATATGATATGCACATACAAAAAATTCGTCACGATCACCTGCTTTTATAATATCTGTCTCCTTATCCACCGGCAAATTTACATTTAGTGTTTGTTTTGAAGGATCAAAATTATCTAATGTCACGTTTTTTAATACTTCTTGCCCATTGATAAAACCTGCTATATTTAAAAATCCTATTTTCTCAATATTTGCAACATTTATACGTGCTTTAACCACTATTTTGTCCTTGTCATTGATGTTAAAATCATTATTTTGATCTTCATAAGTAGGATTTATACTATTTTTAGTATGTGATTTATTTACCAAATTGATATCTTCTTTGGTATTAATTATTTTCGAAGATTTATCAGAATGTTGAGCCAAATTATCTTGATTATTTATTTTGTTGGTTTTGATATTTTTTTCTTGTTTTTTATTTTCATCTTCAATATATTCACCTGGATCAAAGATATAATCGAATTCATCATCTTTAATTTCATTATTGTTATTCTGTATCGAATATGAATAGTTAAACGAAGATAAAAAGAACACAATACTGAATACAACTAGTATTATGCTTATTTTATTGATGCTAAATAATTTCTGCTTCAATTAATGTTTACCTCCATTATTTTTAATAAAAAGTAATAAGATTCTAATAAAAGGAAATATAATATATTTAATTTAAAATTCAAAAGAGTGATTATACATATTCTAAATGACTTTATGAAATTTATTAAATAATAATTTCTTTCTCTCATTTATCTTTATTTATTATCTTTTATGCCTAATAAATAAATAAAAAAAAGTTTTTGGTATAATGTTTGTCTACAATTATATATAATATAAAATTTAAAAGGTTATATAAAATGCTCTATTGCATTATATATTTTTTAATCTGCTAAAGATCTCTAAACTCTAACAATTATTTATCTATAATTTATCATACTCTATAGGTTGTATTGAATTCTTCTCTTTAATTAGCCATAAGATATACCTATTCAAAAATAACATTTAAAAGAAAGAAAGAAACAGAAGATATTTACATGAAATTTTTCTATTCTTTAATAATTTATGCTTTTTTTATTGTTATTACCTTGTCAATCATTACATTATTTGTCTCTGAACAATCTAATTCTGAAGAATTAAAATTCTATACTTACGCTGAGGGAAAATTCATCGTTGACTATCCATCTAACTATATTATTGAATCGCAAGGAAACATCTCTTCCAATAACATAACTTCAGCTACATCTAAAGCATTATAGTTTTAGTTACAGGGCGAATCCTTTGTAGTCATTATAGAGGTAAGATGAGGTAGTCTATCCTATATTGGCAATATTATAAGTATTGAGTAATATTGACCATCCTTCTTAAATCACTATATTCTTCGCGGAAATAATTAACTCTATATCAATCTATCTTCTAGCCATTTGTATGAAATGCATGGGAGTAATTCTAATGACTATTAGCATGGGAACTTATATGACATTCTATTTTTTGAATATTGCAATAAGGGCGGGTTGATGAATATTAAATTGTACAAGAGGCTAACAAACAAAATCTATTGTATTACAATAAAAAAAGACAACTAAGAAAAAATTTTTGTAAAATTATATCGTCTATATAATTCCAAATACAAAATAGACTATAACCAAGATGATTCCGATGACTAGTAAAATTGAGCCTACGATGTATAGTAGCCTTGCTGGAAGCGAGGGAACAAACCTGTTCAAAACTAATAAAATTATTCCAATTATAATTAATGCGATTCCTGATTCTAATGATACCATTTCAATTTCTATATGTCTAAAAGAGTTTATATCAGTTGTTGAATATTAAAAGAAAGAAATTTAGCTATAATTTATCTTTAATTATTCTATGTATTTAATAATGAATTGTCTGTCAACGCTTGTTGTGCATATATAAATATAAATAAAATCATTTTCTGCAGTTTTTGGAATTGATGTCCTCTTTGCAAATGATATTGAACTTTAAAAGTGAATTGCAAGAAAATTAATTATCATATATTGTCTGAGACAGTTTTGATAAATTTTTCAGCTTATTACTTCAGATGGTTAAAGACTAATGAAGAGTACCACTGTTGTCAAAGCAACAATCAAAATAAAAAATTTGGGATTATGTTGTTAGTTGTTTTCCTCATCATTTTCATCTTGAGCATCGTTATTTTCTTGTGCCTCCAACAACTGTGGATTGGCTATTTGGGCTTTTAATTCTTCAGTTTCTGCCTTTAAAATATCAGTTTGAACCTTAGTCAGATCATCTAATGCCTTATTAATATCTGATTTAGCGATCGAATTTTTTATTGTTTGTATGTCCCCAACAAAAGACGGCTTAGTTGGTAACAGTAACAATTGAACTTCTACACCTGTAATACCTGCTAAAGCTTCTTCTTTATTTCCATTAAGAAGTGATTCCTTTGCATTCATTAACTGATCTTTAATCATAGTTGTGTCTAACGTCATTAATGCTTTGGTTTCATTACTCATTGTCTGATTCTGTGCTGTTTGAGCAGTTTGGTTCTGTGCTGTTTGAGCAGTTTGGTTCTGTAATGATGAACTAGTAGAGTTTGTCATGTTGACTTGTGCCTGGACTATTTCGAGCAAGGATGGTATAGAAATTAATCCTATTGCAAGTATTGAATAGATAAACAAATTTTGAATTTTCATTCTGAATGATAACATACTATACTATTTATAAGGTTTTATTGATTAACTGCTCAATTAAACTTTTATAATACCATACTCAAATACTTAAATTACTTAGAATTGCCAAAAATTTTCCTTTGTTAATTATATGGTTCCAGTAGATGTAAAATATATCGAATAAAATTAATCTTATCTCTTAAATTATCGATTTATAGGTTTATAATTTACAACGTTTAAAAATTCGACTTTTTCCATTCTACAGGCAAGATAAATCAGGTATAATGGCAGTTAGTATTTTTATTTATTTTACTCTATATTTTTAATCATGAATTCAACCCTCCTCCTCCCCGTAACAAGTATAGTACTTCAAAAATAGTAATGTTAATTCCTGATATCACTATCATCTCAAGCCATATTCTTCGGTACTCTCTATCTTAGAGCCGCTCTAGAAACTCACCCGGAAAGTACACTTACTATTATAGGGATTTTGATCATGAGAGCTATAATATTGCCTAGATATATTCAATTAAAATTAATTTGCTATTGTCTATGGTGGCCTACCAATTATAAAATCTATTAGGCCTGGTAAAATAAACTGAGTAAACCTTCAGAAAATATGACCGAAACTTATTTTACTTCAATACCAGATTAATACTCTTTTTTTACAAAACTAACCTGACCATTGATTTCTAAATGTGATGATTTAATGGTAGAAATATCATCAGTTCCGCTTAGCCTCATGTAGGATTCTAATTCTTTTCTTGATATTCTTGCTTTATCCATTGATTCATCTATAATTTTTCCATCTTTTACTAACAATATGGGATCAGGTACTATAACTTTACTTAATTTACTATATCTTGAACCAAGAAAATCATAAATCTTGAATATCGCTATTGCTATAATAACAACTGTAAATCCCTGAGGGATAGAAGTTTGACTCGGATTTAGCATGGATTGACCTACTGCCTCTCCCAACCCTAATATTATTATCAACTCTATAGTGCTTAATTGACCTAATCCCTTATTTCCGAGCCATCTTATTACAAATACAATTAAAAAAGCAACAATTGCTGTACTGAAGCTGACTGCAAGTATAGTGTTCAAGTCTATGCTAAGTGCATTTTCTATAATTTCAAATACGGACATGTAACTAAAATGTATAATCCATTTATAATGTTTATACTATATAAAATATAAAATACAATAAACTACATTTTAAAATGCAATTTTATTTTTAAAAAACAGATAAAAAGTACAAGAACTACACTATATAAATAAGTGCTTTCTTATTTGTATAATTAGTTACTACATTTAAAAGTCTTTTAAAGATTTTAAATATTCTATGCTAAAAAATACTATTCAAATTTGTAAAGAATAAGTATAACTTTTTCTAGAAACTCTACATATTAAATTACATAAAATTTACTGATTCTTTAAAAAATATGAAGATTATCTAAGATTGAGATTGAATAGATAACATATTCTCTAAATTTTCCAATTATGTTTAATATCAACTTTAATAGTTAGAGTCAAATAGTAATTGTATGATAAAAGATGTAGAAAATGCTAATGCTGAATTCTATGATGCTTTTGAGAATGTCTCCATTAATATGATGGAGAATATATGGATTCATAACGATAACTGTATCTGTATACATCCAGGCTGGGAAATGATTGTTGGTTGGCTCGCAATCCGTGAAAGTTGGATGACAATATTTACTAATATGAGAAATCTTAAATTTACCATTACCAATACAAAAATCAGATTATATGAAGATGTAGTTGGTGTACTTACATGTGTTGAGAACATACAGATGATTCAAGATGAAAGGAAGGTCCATACTGGTGTAGTTGCAACCAATATTTTTGAATATGATAATAATCAGAAAAGATGGTCAATTGTCTATCATCATGGCTCGCCCGTATCCGACTACTTGCCACCTGCAAATTCATACTAAAGTCATTAAAAAAAATCTTTACATTGTATGAATATAAAGATGTTTCTGTGTCCTCTCTACTAAATCATATTTATTTATCTGACAAAAATTTGAAATGTAAAAAATTGAAAAGATTATAAATAAAACATAATAATTTAATAAATATTAATTGAGGATATTATCAAGTGAATATCTTTATATTAAAGAAATACATTGTATCTTATGTGCCTTCCAGTGATTCTACGATCATCTGCAATATTTGCAAGAGTGAAGTACGTGTGACTGATGTACAAAATGGAATGAATTTTGATGAGTATTATTTAAGCTGTGGTCATATACAAAATGTAGATAGACTAGATAAAGAAAGAAAACCTTTTGATGTTGATAATAAAAAAAGTATAGTAGAAAATATTGTTAATGAGTACCATACTACGTGTAATATTTGTGGCTTGACAGCTCGTACAATTAAGGAACTTGAGGATCACAAATACCATGCTCATCCTAATAAAGGAGAATACAATAAAAGATCATCTGAACAGAATATCAATCCATCACCTTGAAAAGAGAAATAACAAATATTATTTGCAACAAGTTAACTACCTCCTCATTATATTTGAATAAGATATTGAATATTTCATGGTTTATCTAAATACGCACAATCTATAATCTTCAAGTGTATATCTTCTCCTTATCTATGTAAAATTTATTCTAATCATTTATTTATTCATATTATCCTGATTGGCAGTTATTTTCGCAAGAAATTTAATATAATATCTTATGTAAAACAGATTAAATGTGTATATGTGTTACAACTAATTTCACAATAGTAATTAATCCTGGATGTGAAAGCTAATTTTGCAAATGGACTTGTATGCTATTGTGTCGAGTTTATTTGCTGGTTTTGTTTCAACTGCTGTTATGACAGTTTTGGAAATTCCTTTTTGGAAAAGATGGGGGTTAACAGGTATTCTTGAATGGCATGAAAATCAGATTCTTACATGTAAGTTTTTTAGACTTGCATCCAATAAACTTCATTTTTGGGGAATATTTCTGTTACATTTTGTAAATGGAAGCCTTGGTGGTGTTGGATTATTATTAGCTTTTAGCTTGATTCCTAGTCTAAAAGAAATTCCTTCTTTATCATTAGGATTATTATATGGCTTTTTCCTTTGGATACTTACTCTTATTCCAATTCACAAACCCATTACTGGAATAAATCCATGGAATCATCCATTAGGAAAAGGTCCAGCTATATTGAGTTTGGTAGGTCATGCAATTTATGGAATGACTTTAGTAACATTTTTCACGTTCGTTATAACTATTAAATAAAAAGTTATCTTAACGTTATATACTAAAATCGTTATATTTTTTATATAATTTAATATTGAATGTAATATAGACATAGTTTATTAATTAAATTTACTTTTATTGTATCTTTTGATATTATTAACCAGATTTTAGAACATAATCTATCAAATTTTATAACCCCAAATATTGCTGAGAAGATGATTCTGAATTACACATTTAATCAATTAAATTAATGATATTGAGCCTTGTGTTTCGATTATCTTTCTAAGGATAAACTAGATAATTTAATCTATTTGCATGAATAACTTCATGATATCAAGGACCATCTACTTGTTATATCAAAAATGAAATTACAAACATTAAAACAATATGAAAGTTTCGCTATCATTACTCGCCATTTTGTTTCCAATGGTATTCTAAATATATTTGTGATTAGAAGAATACAATTTCGATTATTTCTTCTTAATTAAGAGTGTAAACATAATCCTGTTGGTTCGGAAATTATACATCTGTTTTGATAGTACTCATTATTATTCAAATTTTTTGTTAAACCATTAGCATTGTGTATATCAACTGAATTATAGAGCAAGTTATTATAATTTATTTGATTATTATTACTTAGTTGGTCTAAAAATAGCCCTATACCTGATCCTTTTACATTATTCCCCTCAATGAATGATTGATTAGTATTGCCCAAAGTTATTCCTGACAGTTGGTTATCAGTCATTAAATTATTTTTAAAAACTAAATTATCGCCTGAATAAGCAGAAATACCTATATTATTTAAGTTTATATTATTCTCTTTAATTTCAACATAAGATCCATTAATAGAAAATATACCAAATTGATTATTTTGAAGAATGATTGAATTTACGTTTATAGTATTTGAATTAACAACATTTACACCGTTAAGGAAATTGGTTATAGTTCCTGGACCTTTTATAGTGATATCGTTTCCAAGAATTTCTATTCCGCTATATTCTAAAGCCTTTCCTGCTCCAGTTATGGTTTTTCCATTCAAGTCAATTGTGATTCCACTTCCTGATACAACTAGCCCATCTTCATAACAGTTAAGGTTAGTTTCCAGTTTAAAATCACTTTCTATTGTCATTGCACAAGGTGATATTTGATTGATTGAAAGATCTCCCTCTTTATCGTTTTCTATTGTTTGTGAATAAACAGGAAATATCATATTATTCCCAGAGACCAAGAATATAGTTAATGTTGATATCAAGAAAATTAATAGAAAGTTCATAAGTAAATCATTCAACAAAACTATTTATTAATTTCCATTTATACCAATCTAAAGGTTTCTAAAATCTTCTTTGTATCTCTTATCAATACATATTTAAATTATAAAATAAAGATATAATAAAATATTCACTGCCTACTTTTATTATATATAATTCAGTTATCTGTAAAACTCTTTTTTTGAAGAGATTAAAGTTACATTAACATTAAAACGTAATATTGCCTTTGCTGGTAGATTCATATCAACAAAATAAACCTTTGACGAATTTGTTAATGAAGAAAACAAATAGGCAATTTTGGCTACTGTTCCCGACCACCTCAATTCTAATGAATCTACAAAACTATTTGTCTTTCGAGTTATATTATGTAAATCCTATTTAGTACAATAGTTGTAACTAGAATGAAAATTTTGTATTGTCTTTATCTAATTTTTTCTTGTCTAATGACGAAGTAAATTCTTTTCTTTGATCAGCTACTAATTTCATATAATCTCTGACGTCACCTTCAGTGACTTCATATGAAAATTCACCAGTCTGCTCTTCCATTTCTTTACGTTTTTTTTGGATAATCTTCATTACCTTCCTTTCTATTTCATGTTCCATCTGTGCCGATCCAATATTACCTATTAAATCACTAATCGATCCTTTAATTGATTTTCTTAAAGAGTTATCTTGTGATATCGATATGGCTGAAAGATACAAACCAATACTAAACAAATACGATGACAATAGCACAAGTGAATGAGCCGCTACTCCATATGTAGGTTGTATGGCAGAGGTAGAAAGTGAAATACCAACCATTGTATCACCTATTGCTGCAATAATAAGATAATCTTTTAATTTTGATGAGACCAAACTTCTTACAGCCATAAAAAAGGCAAGACCGAAAAGAACGTTTCCTGCTATAGTACCAATTCTAAATAAAAGTCTAAAGAAATAGCGGTATTGTTCATCTACTTGTGATAGACCTTCCCCAGAAAAAAAACCTGGGGCCTTTCCAATCAAATAAAATATTAATGGAAGAGAAAAAATGATCCAAAGCAACAATGGCAGTTTGCCTACTCTCTGATAAAGAGTACGTAAAAGTGTAGTAGACGCGATCCACCTAAATCCAAATGCTATTGGAAGGACAGTAGAATTTAGTAAATTGTATAATATAAGACTTGAGTTTGGTATTATATATAGCGTAGTAGTATCTGAATTTACTATCTTGTATACTATTTCACCATCATATTTTTCAGATGGCTTGTATAAAAAAGATGATTCCACTGTAGCCCCTGGAGGTGACTTTTCTTGTATCACTTCTACTAATAACAATTTTGTACCAGCATCTTCTAATATTGATGAACCAAGTGTTAATGCTGCAATACCATAAAATAAGATTACTAGATTTTTGATATTACTTAATTTAAACCATGAAAAGAATTTGAATGCTATCAGACCTATCACAATGCTTGATACTATAGAACTAACTGCGAAAACTGTGGGAGACAAAAAATGATGGCTTTTATTACTAAATAGAATAAACAAAAGTATTCCTAATAAACTAAATTGGATTACAACTACTGTCCAATGCATTATATTAATAAAATGAGATTTGGCTCTAATTTTCTTGCTTACTTGTGTAGTGTATCGTAAAAGGATCCAGGATCCTATACCATAACCAATAGTAATAGTTAAAATGAACATGATAATTTCCATATCGTTGGTATATGGTAAAATTTGGCGTGTCATCAACAAATCAATAATTACAATGAAAATCATAACAACTCCTGTTACTACAGTTATTTTTCGACCAAATAATATAGGTCTTGGTAATGAGATGCCTTTCCAAAAATGCACGTATTGTATACCTTTTAGAATTATATAAGATTAGCGAGAAGGAATAGAACACATCGTATTTAAAGATATCTATAATGATTTTAATATGTACAAGAACTAATATATTTAATATCTATATTCTAGTTAGTTGTTTTAATTGTATATTGATAATCTTCATATTAGTGCCTATTATCAATAAGTTTCTTTTAAAGTACATTTAATCAAAGACGTTAATAAAATAAGAATTATTTTTTTAATTATTTTGATATCTAATCTATTTTATATTTTAAATTATTATCATAAAAATACATATTATTTTCAACTGAAATAATCAGGTGTCAATATATTTTTAAATGATAATTATGGGATATTATACCGTTGTATAATTATTTAATAGTATATGTACTAAATTTTTCATTGTCAATTCAAAAGCTCAATATATTTATTGTTCGAAGACGACAATATTAATCCCTATTTTGGCTGGTATATTTTGGTTAAAAGGATTCAAGCCTTTCAAATTTACAGATGAACCAAATGTTTAAAAGGTTTTAGAGAAATGCACGGAAGGTAGATTCTGTAGTAACAAGTAATAAAATAGCATTAGATAACGACCTCATATTAGTAGCGAATATTAAAAGAATAAATCCTACAACAAAAGTTCTTGTTATAGGAGATGAAGAATCAGATATGGTGCTGATGAATTTGATCTAATGTCTTTAAATCCTGTAGATATTTCACATAAAATTATTTTAATGATTTCAAAAAGTCGACTGATCGAAGATCAGAGTGATTTAATATAATCCATTTTAAAAATATTGATTCTACTAACAATAGTATTATGAAATAATGATTAATGTTTTTATTTCCTAATTATCCTTCTCCAACATTCTCAAACCTATTTTAAAATCTGTAATTTTTTATAGTAGAATACAAAATCATAGTTATGGGAATTGTTAAACCGAGAGTATTCATTATTCAAGAAAACGAAGATGCCAATATAATGCTTCATGGCACCATGTGGTTAAAGGGATGCGAACCACATAAGTTTAGCAATGGTAAAGAATGCTTGGAAAAAATGAGCCAATTGGAAGGAAAAGTTGATGCTATCATCATTAGCGGAAACATGGCATCTGATAGAAACATTATGATTATAACCAATATAAAAAAAATCAACAATGATACCAAGATACTTGTAATCGGGGATAATGATTCTGATAAGACTCGAATTTTGGGTTACGGGGCTGATGAGTTTACTCAGATGCCTATAAGCCCTGAGAATGTAGCAGATAAAACTTTTATGTTAATTTCTAGAGACACAATTAAACAAAATCGACTAACTTAGATATTATCCCCCGTCAAAATCTAAATTTGATGTGTATGTAACAGATTACTTAAAAACTCACCTAGGAATATTTGATTGGTTTTATTTGGAAAATTGACTCATATAGTGGTAATGATTCATTCCTTTCCGGACAGCCACTCTCTAGTAATCAAAATAGTAGACTTCTAAATCAAAATGTTGTAAATAGTTTTCCTAAAAATTAAAAAAATCTTACAGTAAAAAACTACAATGAGAAAATTTAGATTAAGAAAGCCACCTAGATATAGTATGTCGTTTAATACAAACAGGTCTTTTACTTGTATATACTGTGGAGGAGAGTATAGTGCTTTAAAACCAGATAATATACATACAAAAGCAAATATATATAAAATTAATAGAAATGATATTCAAACAACACATAAATGCAATGAATGTGGAAAGATTACTAAATTATATTGGTCAGAGCAAGAAAGATCCAATCAATAGATTTACAAAAAAGCTGGTATGGTGAAATTTATAAAAAACGAGATGTTGGATACATGAAATTATATACTATTTCCTACTTAAACAAAGAGTACAAGACATAAAAAAATTTTCTATTGTTAACTTGTTAGTATATATTATCCATTACACTAACTTTATAAAATATAAACTTTGATAATGTGGTGATAATTTTAAATTTACCTCTATGTCTATTTAACAAACTGAAGATAATTAGGATCAACTAAATTTTATATATTATTTTCCCATTTATTTTACATATAAAAAATAGCAAAACTATTAAAAGCAATATACGATCAGTCAGTATGTAATTGAATTTTTCTAATTATAGACTAGTACTTACTCTAATCGTTCCTATTTTATTTTCCCTGATATTCTATAATAGTAATTTTAGTGGAGAAGGAGATAATCATAACGAATATAATTTTATCAGTTTAAATTTTTTACATGATTCATATGCAATTGAATCTGATGAGAAAGATGAAAACAACAACAACAATGATTCTAAGGAAACAAAAGAAGATGGAGAAGAAGATAAATCTGAAAATAACAAGGGAAAATCAATTTTTAATTTTGTAGCCGTTGGAGATTGGGATTGTACAGGTGAAACAGAAGACACAGTAGATAATATTATTAAACAGGATCCAGAATTTGTTTTAGCCCTTGGTGATTTCTCGTATAGCGGAGATGCGGATTGCTGGTTTGATTTAATAGAACCGATAGCAGATAAAACCAAAATTGTACTGGGAAATCATGAAGATGAAGATGATTATATGAATTATTTTGGTTTAGAAAACCAGTATTATTCTTTTAATGAGAAAAATGTTCACTTTTTAGCATTATCAACAGAAACTGATTTTGATGATGAATCTGAACAGTATGCATTTGCAAAACAAGATCTTGAAAAATATTCTAAAGATCCATTTATAGACTGGATTATAGTATTTTATCATCGTTACATTTATGGATCTGGAAGTGGTCTTGAAGAGGAAAAAGATTTTAGAGAAACATATCATCCTCTTTTTGATAAGTATAAAGTCGATTTGGCTTTACAAGGTCATCTTCATGTCTATGAAAGAACATATCCAATTACTTTTAACAATGAAGATGGGGATGAACCACTAGTACAGGATAACAATCCTAATCTATATAAAAATCCAAAGGGAACTATCTTTTTGACTGTAGGAACAGGAGGCGCACATGATATGCAACTATCTTCGTTAAAAGATTTTTCTGTTGAAGGAATTGCTGGTGAATTTGGAATACTTAATATTCAAATAGAAAATGATCAAACACCTCTTATAGGTCAATTTATTGAGAATGGAAAGAAACAAAAAATTGCAGACGAGTTTAAAATAATAAAAGATAATAAAACATAAAAGAAAATTAGTTTCATCAATATTTATTATAAGTACATTTTATTTTTTTGAAATTCTTATTCTTATTGAGCAATCAAATGGGGATAAAGAAGAAAAAGGTAAAAGCAGAGAAAAATGAGAGGATTAAAATATAAAAATAGATCTATATTATATAGAAATAATTACTTACTATATTAAAGACTTGTTTTAAATAAGACATTTCCAAAATTAATAAATTGGAAATATTCACTGTCCGTATATGCTAAGAAATTTAGGAATATTTTTCCTAGGAATTTCACTTCTTGTCACCCTAACCGTAGCCTTTTCTTTGATAGGACCTGTTATGGCACAAGAACCAGAAATTCTCTCAAAAACTACTAATAATAAACAAGATAAGCATGATGATGATAAGTTAGTTGTTGTAGCTCAGATAAATTTAAAAAATACTGAAAAAAATGGATTACTTAAAGTGGTCGGTGTTATTAATGGAGAAGATTTTGTTAAAAATATTCCTTTAGACAAATTAAAGGAATCAACCAAGCAATTAAAAGTTAAATTCTCGATGGATAAGGATAATGAAATAGTAAGTGCTGGTAAACCAGATGAATTTTTTGTTTGTGCATATCATGTTAAAAGTGCTGATACCAAGTTTACTTCTAATAAAGAAGCGGTTGTGAAATATTTTGACTGTAATGAAGGTGATATAAAATCTACTAGCCAGCCTACACAGATAAGCTTATTCAAAGCGACTTCTCAAGTTAATAATAAAACTTCTACCTATTACAATTTATATTCAAAACCACAAGTGGTAGCATTTGCTACTCTATCAGATGAGATAGCAAAGGCTAGTAATGGTGTATCTAGTCTTAAAAAAGATGCCTCAAATAGTGATAATAAAGATAGCAGTAACAAACCAGTTAAGGTAAAAATAATAGTACCAATGGAAGATAAAAAGGATGCTAAAAAGATCAAAGTTATGGCTATGCTTAAAGGTCAGATTAAATCCGCAATAATAGATGATGTTCAAAAGGAATTTGATAAAACAGGTGGATATACAATTGAAAGAACATTTGCATTTGACAGAAATACCGATATGGGTCCAATTCAAATTGGAGATAGATTCCATACATGTGTAATAGGACAAGACTTAAATCCTCCAGAAGGAAGTGAATGTGAAAAACGATTGATAAAACACCTCGACAAACCTAATAGCTTGGCAGCTCGATAGTCACTATAATTTATTATAGTATACTTATTTTTTGCCCAATTAAAAACGAAGGAAAATAAGAAGTGGATTCAAAGTAAAAAAATACCTTCGAACAATGGTTCAAAAATAGAAATATGAATTTGTGATCTAATTAGAGTGTTTAAACTTTATTTTAGAATAATGAGAAATTTACAGTACAATTTGATTATAAATACAAGAAATTTAATAAAAAGTCTGTTCAATCAATCACTCTTCTATTGGTTTTTTATGATAATCTATCTATGTTATACTAGTGCGCTTTAATAATGATCATTATTGTATGCCCGACAATATTTTCATCATATAGACATCTGAAATTAATTAGTTAGTTATTGTTATTTTTTTTACTCCAACAATATCAACTACATAGTATTCCTCAGCTATCTGAATAATATCTCCAGCGGCTATCTCGATATGATTTCTCTTTTCCCTAAGTGATATTCCAAATGGTTTTTTACATTCTTTAAATTTGAGCCAAATTTTACCTACATTTAAGATATTCTTAAATTCAGATTCCCATACTAAATCATAGAGAGTAACAAGCGCTTGGCTACTAATTTTGTTATTTCTTAAAAAAATCTCTGACTCAGGTTCTTTAGAGAAGTATACTCGAACTTTCATGATTAAGTTTCTATATATATTTTTATATTTATTAATTATATATAATTAACTATTAAATAGCTAATTTTGATATATTTATAAAATATCTTATTCAAAATACTAATTACTGATAATACTTATTTATAGATGAGATGATAAAAAGTTACTATTAATATAATGATAGTAGTTATTTTTTTACAATTGTAAAAATAAGTGACCTTTAATAAGTTATATATTAATTACAAAAATAGATATTTGTATTATTTACTGAGGATGGTAATAATGGAAATAGTAATAATGGAAAGAAAATTATTATAATAGATTATTGTTGTGTCCATTCTATTAAATATAATTAATCCTTAATTTATAGTGAATAGAATGAACATCTCTGATCCGAGTCTAGCTCTTAATGCTAACGACATTTAAAAAACAATACGATAGTAGAAAACCTACTCTTTTTAATATTGTTATATACATGTTATGTTGGGTGAATTTATAAATTTATAGTGTATGGATGAACCAAATTTAAAAATTATTTATCTTGATTACAAATTCAGATCTGTCAATCTCTCTTATCTTGTATCTAGAATATAATAGAAATTAGATAATTGGTATTTATCAAAAAAGCAAATATTAAGAGTTCTTTTCTTTATAAATTTAAACGATGTATAGACACGCACATGTAAAGGATGTTGAAAATGTATTAATTTTACAAGGTGGAGGTTCACTTGGTGCTTTCGCATGTGGAGTTTGTAAAACCTTTGCAAAAAAAAATATAAAATTTGACATAATAGCAGGAACATCAATTGGAGCAATTAATGGAGCAATAACTGCTGGAAGTAAAAACGATGATCCTGCAAAAGATTTAGAAGATTTTTGGATGGAGATTGCAGAAAGTAGCTACAACATCATACCAGATATGTTTTCGTTTGATTATGATTATCAAGACAATAATATTAAATTTAAGAGATCCTCTTCAGCATCATTAAATGCAGCATTTTTTGGGGTTCCAAAATTCTTTGTTCCTAGATGGTTTAATTGGGGTAGGGATAAATATAATTACTCGAATGATTATACCATGTTGCCAGTAAATTGGACCTATATATATGATAATAATTTACTAGAAAAAACATTAGAAAAATATATAGATTTTAAAAAATTGTGTCCTGATGTAAAGTCTAATAATAATTCTGATAATACAATACAACTTATAATTACTGCTGTTGATGTGCTTTCAGCAAAACCATTAATATTTGACAGTTACAAAACACAAATACAAATGAAACATCTTCTAGCTACAATTGGGTATCCTCAATATGGATTCCCATGGGTAGAGGTAAGCGAAGGAGTATATACTTGGGATGGATCTTTGTTAAGTAATACTCCAATACGAGAAGTAATGATGGCCTCTCCCAGTAACGATAAAAATATATTTATTATTGAAAATTATCCTAAAAAAATAGAGAAACTTCCATCAAATATGAGCGAGGTTCAATCTAGAGCCAAAGATATAATGTTTACTGATAAGGACCAAAGTCTAGCCAAAATGGCTAAACTCATAACCAGACATATAAATTTAATAGAAACGTTATATGATATTTTTAAAGAATATGATCAATCAAAAATAGATAAAGATATGATTAAATATATTGAAAAAGAACATAAATTATTGGTAGAAAAATATGGCGCTAAAATTCTAAATATCAAAAGAATTAGTAGAGAAAATAGTAAAACACCATATTCATTACAAAATGCTGACTTTTCTGTAAATACAATTAAAGAACTTATTATTCAAGGCGAGAATAAAGCTCAAACTAGTTTAAATTAATTATATTATTAAATTTAGTATTCAGATAATCTTTTGTACATATTCTTTCTAATAAGCGATTTTTTTGGGTTGAATATAATTAATATTTAAAATTTTTAATTGAAGATCAATTTTTAGTAGTTATCAATGCTATTTGATGAGTTAAATTTATTATTGAGAACAAATGTTTTTGAAACATATTTCCACTTTATGATTAAGGAACACATGGATACATTAATTTATTCAATATAGAAAAAGAATAAATGATGAAATTTACAAAAATCGTTGAAACATGTATCTATTCGTCTGAATTAAAAGAAATGAAAGACTTTTACATTAATAAACTGGGTTTAGACTTTGTATCCGAAGAAAATGGAAGACATGTGTTTTTAAAGGCAGGAAAAAGTATGCTTTTAATATTTAATCCTGAAAGTACTCTAAGAGATTCGGATAGTATCTTTCCTATACATGGTGCTATCACCCCTCCATCAATAGTTCATTTTGCACTAGAAATTAATAGAGGAGATTATGAAAAATGGAAAGATCTTTTATCAAAGAAACAAATTGATATCGAAAAAGAATTAAAAATTGGAAATAGCAGATCAATCTATTTTAGGGATCCTTCTGGAAATGTAGTTGAATTGATAACTGAAAATGCTTGGCCAATAGACAATTAAAATATATTACAATATTTCTCTCTAAGTAAAGATTTATGGATAACGTAAAATACAGAATTTCTATTATTACAACTTAGAGTCTCATGAGAAAATAAAAAATAAATAAACTTAACTAAATAAAATAAGTATATAGGAAAAATATTATAAAATATAATTTTGTATTTTAATCTATAAAACTTTTTTAGAATTATGAAAAGAACTCTTTATAGATAACATACTCCTCAGTAAATCTATGAGAATTTTTTTAATACTACTAATGAGTATTGTATCTTCAGTTGTTGTATCCATATGTTCACTCTATATTCCACAACAAGTAATAATTTCTGAACCAATTGCCAAAAATTCAACTAGTTTTACTTCATCGGACTTGATCCATACATCTATACTGCAAGTAGAACAGATTAAAACTATTCCAAATAAAATTCATGTAGGAGAAGAATTTAGTATAAATGCAACTGTTAAAAATACAGGAATATACCCTGTCACCTTCATAGCGAATCTTTGTGACTCTGAATTGTATGCACTATTTGACAATAAAGTTGAAGTAACACGTGCTCCTGAGTGTAAGATGATGGCGGACCCAGTTAAATTAAATGCAGGCGAAAAGGTGATAGTTCAACGAATTTCGGGTATATCAGGTTTAACATATAAAGCCTTAGAAGAAGGGCAATCAAACGCAAAAGTTCTTCTTCCATTTAAAATAAATATATCTGATATAGAAGTAGTCGATAGTTTAGTAGGCAATAAATTTAATGTTACTATAAATCCAGAACTTTCAAATTTGTAATTTAATATTTAGAATTTTTTACAAAAATATTGAATAAGATTTTAATGATTATACAATATCCAGAGAATCAAAGTTTAAAGAATAGAGATACAGGAATAATGAATTTATTTTTGTCACTCTTTTTTTTGGATTGTTCTATTTATTTTATCATTATAATCCCAATTTTTACATTAGGTCGATTTAGATTTTATTTTATAAATAGTATTTTAATAGTTTTGCATTTAAATGAAGTTAAAATAGAAATAAATACAAAAAAACTTGATGAATGTGTATTTCACTATAATATTACCTCATCTTGATCTAATAAAATAAATACCGTTAGGTTATTAGCGATAGTTTTATTTTAATATTATATTATCTGTCACTACAAAATCTCTTTGATATTCATCTTTTCCAAACTGTGAGGTTATAATTAACGAATTAAAATTTCTATGTATATTATGCGGGATTTTAAATTTCAAGTTATCATCGGGTTCAAAAGTTCTAGTTTCACCAAATGAGCTTGTCTTGATATTATCGTAATTAATTTCATCTTCAGTTAAATTTGACAAAATTACGATATCGTTGAATGCTCCTTCTTTTACAGCACAATTATTATTACTGTTACATTCCATAAAAGATAGTCTAATCCTTTCCCCTCCCTTTAGTTCTATAGTATCTTCTAAACATTGGTTCCGATCTCTATATGACGTCTCACTTACAATTACTTTGTCATTCGCAAAACGTTTAAAATCAGCTAGGACCTTTTCAGTCCCTTTTTCAGTTACAACTTTTACAAGTAGATGAGGACCTATCTCGCCACAGTTTAAACTATTTTCTTGATTAAAATTACTTTTTTCAGTAGAACCAAATGCCTGATTGAAAGTCGTTAAATATGCTATACTGAAAGTTAGTATTACAGTCGGCAAAAAAAATAAAAAAAAAATCGGTTTCATTAATTGTTATAAAATATTCAGTTAGTTAAATTTTTTTATTGGATTTGCATCAATCATAATCAATAATAGTAGGAAAATTCTTTAAAAAATCATGCCTGTATTTTTGCTTGCTCCGGAGGAGATGGCTATGGCTATGGTATTCTTGAAGTTATTCTCTTGAGAATATTTATAATATTTAGTATAATATTCGATAATTGAGGTAAATTAATTGCCAATGCTTGAACTTGGTAGAAAATGAAAATGATCCCTTTGATGCTTCAGACTAGGACAAATTGTCTCTGTCTGTCTGGGACAAAATTTGATAGAGTATATTGTAATAATGACACATTAAAAATAATATTTATTAGGTTTACAAATTCTCATTCTATGTTTTGAAATAAATCTATATTTTAATAATTGCAATAAATTTCTTGTTATAAGTAATTATGAATAAAAAAATTAAGTGATGTCGAAGCAATGAACATTTGTATTAATACCAATAATCACCTCAGTCATGGTCCTCCTGCAAGTGTTAGCCACCGGCCGTGGTTAGGTATAACTAGGTCTCGAATGACATCTGTAGATCATTCTAATTACTAAGAATGATATAATCGATAAAAATATACTAATTTTCTTTAAATGATTCTATATCTTCCTCTGTTACTTGAAACCATACATTATCTTCATCCCAGCGGTCTACTAAATTTCTTGGAATAGAGATTTTGTTTTTATTTTTGTTAATATCTATATCTTTTTTTTCTGTTATTATATATTCAGAAGTAATCTTCTGAATTTCTCCAAGGTCTATATTACCAATACCTTTTGCTTTCTTATTGATAATATTTTCTGATTTTATGATTTTACCATAATTATCTCTCACAATTGTAATGATTCTACATTTTATTTAGCCATATGTGTTTTAAATTAAACTGATTGATGTTTTTATGGATATATTTGTCTTATTCACTTAAAATAATGGCTATTTTAATGCAAATTATCATTTTAATTCTATTTGTATAATGCGAATTAAAATATCTGAAATTTTCCCTAGTCTCATTTTTTTTAAATGTTATACCAACAAGTCTGCAACTGAAATAGATTATTAACATAAAGGTCACTATTATTTCTGTCTATAAAATAGCAGAATTGTTATATTTTATATATTCATCTTTATAAAATTTCAAGGTGGAATATATAAAATGTCTAATATTGTGCATCTTGATGAAATGACTAAGGCTAAAGTGGTTAATATGATACTTAATAAAAAAACAGAAGAAGCATTAAACAATCTGAGTAAATTCTATAAAATTAATCCACCTGAAATAACCGTTGGAACCATAAAAGGGAAAAGAAAGACTGTCTATGCGGTGTATGTTCAAAGAGAAAGCAAGATTTATTGCATAAACTCTGATGTATTTTCCAATCCATTTATAATATTACACGAGTTTTATCATCATATACGAACAAAAGGGGGTATTCATAGGGGATCAGAGAAATATGCTAACAAGTATGCAAAAAGTTTTATTGACTCTTATAAAAAAATAATTGATGAATTCACCATACAAAAACCATAATAATAGAAAATGTCGCTGAACCCCCGTGATAGAGCATATCCATACCCAAGGAATTTATCTTCAAGAATTATAATTCCCACCTTCTAGTAATAACCTACTGGTACAAATCTAGTTAAATAGTCGTTGGCAGTCCGAAGATAAAAATATTTTTATGATTTAGTTATCAAAACTATGTTTCATCTTTAATTATATCACTGGGGTATCTCATAAAGTAATACATTTTATACTCAAAAGTGGATCAGATTCAACAAAATAAAAATGAACTTTCTATGTTACTATTCTTTGGTATCCTTGATATGTATTTATTAATTATTTTTACTAACATTAACTGATTTTGTAATAGTAAATTGGTCTTTTATTGTTCCATCGTTAGCAAAGAACTTGCCACTAAGAGTTGTTCCATCATTTATTACATCAACATTCAAAAAGCCAAAGCCTACATACTGGGTAGCAACATAAGGTGCTTGTCCTGTTAAAGTATAAAGGCTTTCACCACCAGTACCAACTGTACCAAATATCATTCCTTTTGGATCATGGTAGTTGTTATTGTTGGTATCCGTTATTATGGGAGTCTCCGAATTATTACTGTTATAGATTATTGGATATGTTCTTTGATAGTTGTGATTATGTGCCTGTAATACTAAATCTACGTTAAATTTCATGAATAGCGGATGATAAATGTCTCTCAATTCCTTTTCCGCACTATTGCCTTTACCAATATTTGCTGGAGATGTATATGCTAAACTATGGTAATCCACAACGATCCAGTCAATATTAGGATTTAAAGATACTTTTGAAAGATCATTATTTACAAAGTTATACTGCTCAGAACCGTCTTCATATGGGAGTTCCGTTGACATCACAATGAAGTGAACATTTTGATAGTTAAATGAATAGTATTGTCCTTTTAATCCAAAAAACTCCATATACTCTTTAAGCATAGTCGGGTCAGTATCGTGATTACCAATTGAAATCATAGTTTTGTTTGCTATGGGAGATATGATATCAAACCAACATTTGGAACTACTGTCATATGAGAGATCTCCCAATGCCAAAACAAATTCTGGATCTCGATCTATGATATTTTGTACAGTATCTATTGTGTTAGCTGTACAACCCCAGTCTCCTGCTGCACCAAAATTAAAATCTCCTAAAGTAACAGCCGACGTTGAAGAATAAGAAGGAGGATCTGAAGTTGAAGGAGAAGAATATGCATTATGATTTTTGATACTGATAACATTTTTTTCTATGCTAATTGAAGATATTGTCATTATAATTAGAGATAAAAAAATAATAGATATTGTTATTATTCCAGATCTTAATATTTTCATTATATCCACATCCTATCTAAAATCTATAAAACTTGCCCATTGTCACCAGTTGTCGTGGGTACTATTTTATATATTGCACCATCCTCTTCACCAAATGTAAGTATATACAGATAACCATCCGGCCCTACTTCGATATCTGTAATACCACCAAATCCTTGGGCAAAGATTGCCTGATTAATTTCGTCTTTACTTGCAACTTTATCGGCAAGTGGTCCATCAAGTAGTAGTCCAGTTCTTTGTTGGTTTAGATCAAAATGATAAAGGTTACCATTTTTGATATCTCCCACAAACATGTCATTTTCATATTGTTTACCTAATTTATCAGAATTAAGAAACTTCAAAGCAGTAGGAGCAACATCCCATGTAAATTCAGGTGAACTGTATTTTCCTTTCCCACCAAAGTCTATCAAGGTATAATCCTTTGGATTTAGCGGAGTTACAACTTCTTCCCCTTTATTCCAATCATCATCTAATGTCCAAAATCCCTGTATATTGGCCCATCCACTATTAAACCCTGGAGATACAAGATTAATTTCATCGCCAAAGGTCGGTCCATTCTCTGTATCCCATAGATTCCCTGTAACAGGATCAAAATCAATTCCAAAGCTATTCTTTATTCCATATGCATAATATTTATTGAGTGGATGTTTATCTCCAAGAATTCCCTTGCCATCTACTGTCTCACCATCTTGAGTAATTCTTAGTATACCAGATCTTCCATCAGGTTCTATCCCATTTACATAATTTTGAGCTTTAGTATGAGAATCAGGAGAAACTATTCGATTAAAAGCTGTTGGCCTTTGATCACCAACCGTGAAGTATACATTATTATCCGGTCCAATAGCTACTGCTCCTCCAACATGAGAATCATCTGGCAAAGCTGGTAAGTTTAAAAGCAATTTGGGATTTGTTAGTTTAGTATTATCATCTAATAATTCATACTTGTAAACACGGTTGCCCATAGGAAATTCACCTGCTTGAGCTTCAGTAAAGAACACGAAAACGTTAGTAGGAGAATGTCTAGCTTCAGTTCCAATAGGAGCAGCTTCCTTTGTAGCAATTGCAATTCCCAGCATCCCTCTTTCATCTTTAGAATCAACAACAACCTGAAGTAGTGGTTCTTGTAAAATTTTACCATTTACTATTCTCTGTACAGTACCTTCGTCTTTTTCCAAAACCAGTACATCATTTGGTGCTATAAAGGCCATGGCAGTAGGTGATTTAAGCCCTTGATAGACAGGCTGAACAACAAGGTTTGGATCGTCAATAATTGGTCCTTCAGAATCAGATTGTTCCTCAGCAGCATATGCTGGACTTAAATAATTACCACCATAATCTCCAAATGATATACAAGTCAACAACATTAAAATTGAAAGTGAAACTGATGTAAAAACTGTAACCAAGTTTATTCTAGAAAACGCCAGTATTTCTTTTATCTTATTCATTTTCATTTTTTAGATTTAGATAGTATATTAAAGGCTATATGATAAATAGATGCATTCATTACGTAAAATATTTTTAATTGTACTTGTATGAGTTTTATATTTTTGTTAACCCCTCAACTACTTTTCCTACAACAAGATTCAATACTAAATGTAGCAATATTTTTGATCCCTTTGGTTGTTTTAAGACTATGATACAGATAAAAAATTGATTGATCCAGACAAAACTGAAATTGGAACATATACTAGATTATTAATATAAAGAAGAAAGCGAAAAAATAACTAACAAATAGAGGTGAAACCATGGACCACAGAAAACATTATTCTTAAATCAGAATTATGATGGTGCAGTATAATATCAGAAATAGGATTAAACATTAGCATAAACAAATTCTTGGATATGTTTTGACAAATATGAGATTAATGAATCTTCTATAAAGAATAGTTCTATTATCCATCTAAAGAATATTAAAAATGTTAAAAATAGTTAAAATATGTTAATACAATGGATGAATAATGTTTCCTTTCATAATATGGTCTATAGTCTGCTGATGCTCCGATCGGCAAGTAAGCAATACGGCCTTTTAAACATAGTATCTATCAAATGACAAAGAAAACTCTAATTGATAATAATGAAAGGGAAACAAATGAGAATCAATTCCACATGTAAGTACTAACATTCTATCAATTAGATAAGAAAAAAGATAATAGTTTTTACTAAATATTATTTATCTTTAAGTATGATTGAATCATTCAGGAAGAAGTGCAATTTAAATAATATTGAATTCTTGACTACACGTATTTTGGGATAGTATATTTTGTATCGTCAAACATCATATTTCAATGAACTATTTTCGAGCATCGCTTAAATGAAAATACTAGGGGGTAATCAAATTCAAATCTATAAAAATAAATATTGAAGAAAAAAATGGTATGGTTTCGGTTCTGAAATTATTGCATATTTATCTTTATTAAAATTTTAATTATGTAATTACTATTATATTTGTTAGTAAAAGAATTTGATGTCAAGATCAGATATTATACTATATAGAATTTCTGCGCATCCTATATTAAGATAATTAATAGTTCTTCTTTGTGAATATTTCTATTGGTTTTGCAATCCTAATTTTTGTAGTAGTAACTTTAGGAGTTAGTGGCAGTGTATTATCTTCAAATATTTTCTCTGCTTATGGAATAATAGGAACTCCCTTTGAAGATAATTACCAACACAACAACTCCTCTACTGATAATGCTGATAATGACCTGTTAGTCTTTGATTATATATCTTCTCTATATGCCAAGGAACAAAAAGAAAAAGAGGACAAATTTGTAATACTGATGTTTGATAGGGGATATGAATCAATATTCTCAAAAGCAAAACCGATTATGGATAACTTTGGTTTTAAAGCCAGTATATTCATAGCCTGTGATTATATAGCAAATGGAGAAGGTATGAATTGGAATCAAGTGAAACAATTACATAATGATGGATACGACATTCAATCTCATGGATTAAAACATACAAACCTTCAAGACCTCAAATCAGAAGAAGAAATTCAGTCTGTCATTAGTGGTGGAAAAGAATGTTTACAACAGAATGGTTTTAGTCCAACTATTTTCCAAGCTCCTTACAATAAAGGTGGGGAAGATCCATTTATTGTAGATACTATAGGTAAATATTTTAATTTAGCATTTACAGGACATTCTGAATTAATGTTTCTTAATTGTGATGGATGGGAGAATTTTGGTTACGATCAGAAAAACTATGAAGGGATCACTGATTGCAGACCATATTTTTCTGATGGGACTCCAACCCCTACAAATAGATTTGCCATGAAGGAATGGTCACATGATAGAGAACACGATGATATTATGGAGACGACAAATGAAGATCCTCATGGAATAGATGTTTCATATTTATTATATAAGAAATTTGTAGAAGTAGTTAATAGCCAAATCAAATTCAATAAGCCTGGAAATATAAATGCCATTCCAATAATTGGATATCATGAAGTAACAAAAGATGCGGTAGACGCTACATCACCAGAACTATTTTACCTAGAGATGCAGTATTTATCTGATAATGGATTCAAAGTTATAACTCTTGATGATCTGGGATATGATAAATCCCAAGAACGATTTTATATAAAGAATGATGATACTTTAGGATCTGAATCATTAGGATTTCAGGACATCAGCCCTACATGGACCGAAACAATTAGGACACAACCTGTATCCGATGAACCTGAATCATTAGAGTTTCAGGATTTAAGGCCTACATGGACTGAAACAGTAAGAACACAACCTGTGACGCAACCTTAAATACCACAACCAAACTTGAAATTACCTCAAGAATAATCATTCTGATCTTTTTCTTCCAAAAAGATCAGAATGATTACTGCTTTGAGTATTGTTATAACAAATGATTACTGCGTTGAGTGATATAGAATATGAAAAATTATATTTTACTTGTTCGGTTTGGTTTTCTCGTCAGATCTAATTTATTACTAGAGAATGAGGTAAAGGCATTATATATGATAGAAATCGATAACATAAACTATAATATTACGATTCGAAGGGTGTTATGAAAATGACATGTAGATGATTCTTGGATCGGTAAACAAAGGTTACTTTTAATTTCGTATTACTAAAAGACATAAAATACAAATTGTTAGCATCATTGGTGAGATTAGAATATCAAAGCAGGTAAGTGTGTGTTTACAGAAGGTATATAAAATATTGAAGATCTCTATTTTTTCATTCTATCTATAATAAATAGTAAAATTATAATTTTAAATATTACTAATATGATTTCTTTTGTTTATAAGAATTCGCAATTAATTTGATCATGGTATGGATTAAGATTATACGCTCATTTGTCTTGTTTTGAACGTCTCCTGTATTTCAAACTATAACAATAATGAAATACTATTTTATCATATATGATCAATGTTATGAAGGCGTCAGATCTATTCATAAAATGCTTGGAATCTGAAGGAGTGGAATATATATTCGGTTTGCCTGGTGAAGAGACTAACGATTTAATGTTTTCGCTAGCACATTCACAGATTAAGTTTATTCTAGTGAGACATGAACAAGGTGCTGCTTTTATGGCTGATGTTTACGGGAGACTAACTCAAAAAGTTGGAGTCTGTCTCTCTACACTCGGTCCTGGTGCGACAAACTTGATAACAGGTGTTGCAAGCGCAAATATGGATAGATCTCCTATCTTGGCTATTACAGGTCAAACAGATTCAAACTTACGCCATAAGGAATCTCATCAAAACATGGACGTTGTATCAATATTTAAACCAATAACAAAATGGAGATGGTCAATTCACAATGCTGACGTTATTGCAGAGATAGTAAGAAGAGCCTTCAAAATCTCAATTGAGGAAAAAGCTGGAGCAGTACATCTCGAACTGCCAGAGGATATAGCAAAAGGTAAATCTGATATTAAACCAATTATAAAACCTCATCGAACATTAAGATCAAGACCATCTCACAGTTTGATAAAAAATGCAGTTAAAATGATATTTAGTGCCAAAATGCCGGTGATTTTAGTGGGAAACGGATGTATAAGGGGAAGTGCTAGCTCACACATAAGAAAGTTCGTGGAACGAACTGGGATATTTTCAATTAACACATTCATGGCAAAAGGTGTCATATCGGATAAATCCGAAAGACATCTCCAAACAATTGGAATCAAAGAAGCAGATCATGCCCTCATCGCCTTGAGAGAAGCTGATTTGGTTATTGCTTTAGGATATGATCTAGTAGAATACAGCCCAAAAAATTGGAATAGAAATTTAGACAAGAAAATTATTCATATTGATTTTACTCCATCTGAAGTAGAAACATATTATCCTCCAAACATTGAGATTGCTGCAGATATAGGTTACACAGTAGATGCGATATTACTTGAATTAAATAAAGAAAAAGTAAAACTAGAAAAACAGGAAAAAATAAAAACCAATAACAATCAAAATTCTATAGACATACCATATTTTGAAATACCAGATCTTTTTAGAAAAATCAAGAAACAAATTACAGAAAGAATAGAAAAATTTAAAGATGATTTTGCTTATCCAATAAAACCTACAAAGTTAGTTATTGATGTAAGAAATATTTTGGATGATAATGATATTGTTATATCAGATGTAGGGGTCCATAAATTATGGATAGCAAAAACTTACAATACGTATATTCCAAATACATGTCTCATAACTAATGGTTTTTGTTCCATGGGTTTTGCCCTTCCAGGGGGTATTGCAGCTCAACTTGTGAGACCAAATCAAAAGATTGTTGTCATGTGTGGTGACGGTGCTTTTTTGATGAATATTCAGGAATTGGAAACTGCTGTTCGTTTACAATTACCAATAATAGTCATTATCTGGTGTGACTCAGAATATGGTATGATTTCTCTTAAACAAATTGATGAATTTGGAAAGAGTGTGTTTACTCGATTCAATAATCCTGACTTTGTTACACTTGCTAAAAGTTTTGGAGCTATTGGATATTATGTTAAATCCACGGAAGAATTTTCTAAAACCTTGGAAAAAGCAAAAGAATCAACATCTGTCCCTGTTATAATAGCAATTGATGTAGATTATTCCACGAACCAAATTTTGTTAAATGATGACTTTAACGATTAGTATTACTTATGATAAATTTTCAAAAAAATTTTTACATTAATTGTAATGTTCTAATTGTCAAAAGTACCTTCAAGTAGGTCGGCAAATTGGATTCTGATCTTTTGGTGCTTAAATTGACAGGTTCTATCTTGAACTATCCCATCATAAAAATATTCTTTTAATATTGTATAACATAATAAAATATGCGTCTATTAAGACCAAACTCTATTCTTACTGGTAGATTAGGTTTATTTGAGATTTTAACTACTTGTTTATACTTTTATTATTGCTAGTAATTTATATCCCTTTTTTGATAATACTAATGGTGTTATTTGGGTTACGATGGGAATGTTCCAAGCCGTGGGCGGTATCCATATCCAAATAACCGTGATAATAACAAATACTTTGATCCTAGGTTTAAGAGAATCCTTTGGTTCCTTTTTGCAAGCACTAGAGGAGGTTCTTCTCGCGCTAAAATTATAAGTTTAATTAATGAAATGCCAGCAAATGCTAATCAAGTATCTACAATACTAAATCTAAATTATAAAACTGTAATCCATCATTTGAATGTCCTGATAAAAAATGGATTGATTATTACAGAAGGTAAAGAGATTTATGGTTCAACATATTTTCTTACCCCATTGATGGAACAAAATTTTCCATTGTTTAAAGAAATAGTAGATAAAATAAAAAAACCTAATATTTGATTATTATTTTTCTAACAAAAAAACTTTTAAATTTATTTTCTTGAAATCCATAATAATACGGCTAAACCAATTGATTGAGATAAATTAATGAAAAATAAGTATGGAGACGCACTATCAACTATATTTTTTATTGCAGGTCCAGCAAGATAAAGATTAAACCAAAATATTACAATTACAATATTTTGTAACATGAACAATGATGCTACTAATACAAGACCATAGGTAAAATAGGACTTCAATAATCGTGTATTTTGAACATATATTGCTATAATGCATCCAAGAAGACCAATATTTGTCAAAGCCGCTATAGCAGCACCAATCATAAAATCCATTCCTATTGTCTAACCTTGTTTTAGAGTCTTTTTATTTTATGCTTTTTGATTTAAAAAAGAAAAATTGGTTGATTTCTTGTTGATTATTTTTTATTCTGTACTGTAAACATTTTTCATTGAGATCTTTTAATCCGTCATCTACTTTATTGACTATATTTTGGGTCTACTTCTTGGAATAGCAAGAATGTAAAGAAAGGCGGTTGTTTCTGATTTGCTACTGGCCATACTGATGATTGTGGATTTGATGGTTCTTCTATATTGTCATTACTGGTTCTTGGCTCTGCAAATTCGATCGGATAATTAAATGGAGGACTGTTTTCTAGTGACGGATCACTTGATAATGGAGTAAATGATTGTGCCTCTTCTGCCGATAACATCCCTACTCCGGGTAATTCAATATCATTTGGAATATTTACTGCAAATACCAAAGCTAAATTAGGAGTTAATGCTTCATCTCTCATATTCTTATAATATACATCTTCATCCATTAAATGACCAATCATTACATGGGTGAATATATCTTCTGCTACTATTGTATTGTTACCATTTGTTACGTCAATTACTTTTGCGTGTCCATACAAGAATGCTAAGTTACTCAGTTGTGGAACATCAGATCTATCAATATTGGATGCGCCATGTTGAATTTGATGCATTCCTACATTATTTACAGATGCTGCAAATTCTGCATTTTCAGTTGGTAAAGAAGCATCTGGAGAATTCCATTCTGTATCAGTCAATATTATCTTATATACATGATCTTTGATCTGATGAGGTCCATATGTAATTGGCGAAGTATATGTTGCTTCATATGAAGTTGTTTTGTTTATGTTTCCTTCTTCAAATTTGCCTACAAATTTGGCATTTTCTCCTGCGGATACACCACATGTTAATGCATCAGCACATTTGAAAGTATCTGTAAATGGGAATACTCCTTCTGGTCCAAATACATTTGTTAATCCTACAGCAGGTTCAAAAAGTGCATTTGAACCTTTAACGTCAAGTATTGTTGAATTAGAATTTGGTTGTGGTATACTTGAAGATATTATCTTCATCGTCTCAGATTTAGAATCGTTTACTTTTTCCTGTGCATATGCTACCATCTGACTGGAAATTTGTGTTGAACCAATACTAATGCCAAGTACTACAAAAATCATTCCTACCATTAGTATTGTTGTTTTTTTATTCTTGTTGCCTGATAATTTTTCTTTTGAATTAATCATTAAACAAACTTAATTATAATAAATTACTTAAAAAAAAGCCAAAATCAAACCCAAATTATGCATAAATTACATATCAATCTAGATTAAGACTTACTATGATTTTATAGAATAGAATATAATAAATTAAGCTTCTATAATTTGTTATTAATTATTATGTTAAAAGAATTGAAATATAATTTAATTGTCTAAAATGTAGATTTGTTTATTTATTGAGTGAAAGAAATTGAAAATTTATTTATTTCAAAATATTAAATAGTTTATAGTACAAGAGTTAAGTACGTTATAGTCATCATTACTCCCATCAACGAAATAAGACCAATTATAACCCATTTAGAATCTATTGATATTTTTCTTTTTTTATTTTCTTGTAGAACATTATTGTTCATATCTTTACTTCATCCATTAAATATATAAAATAATACCAAAATTATACAAAATTATATGAAATTCTTGTCAATTGTCGTCTTTAAAGTGTTAATAATTATTTCGCAATGATAATTTTAACTTTATAAAATAGATTTATTTATACACATGAGAAAGAATATATTTTTATTTCAAATAAAACAAAAAATAAAATTATGTATCGAATATAATTTTTCAGCAATTTTTTCCCAACTTTCTTTTTTTATATTTAATCTCAATATAATGGAATTAAATGCTAATGCAATTGATAAAGATGTGTTTGTAACATTTTAGGGCTAGTCACTAAAACTTGGTAAATGAGATAAAATTTTCAAAATAAAAATTAAGGATTTTATTATTCATTAATTTTTTACTGTTATTGTTCAAAATTAGTTCTCCTTTATTAAATAATTTAGTATCATTTTATTTAACATAATATTCTCATAGATCTAAATGAACTTGTAAAACTATTATTTCTGTCAATATTATTTTATTTCGAATGTCTTGAGTGTCTATTTAATGCATAGGTTTTTACTATTAATCCCAATTATATTACGGTAATATTACAGTAGAAGTCGATATTGTAGTATACGAATTGTTTATATTCAAAATTTTACTATACCTTTTAATTTATAGTACTTTCCTGCTCTTGCCTCACGATTTTACATATTGTTAATAATTATATACATAATCAAATCTTATTATTTATAGGTTAAAATAACGAATACTGATTAATCACAAACATGATATATCAAATTCCTGTTATAATAATTGCATTAATTCTTATATTTTTTTACTCGTATGGTTTTAGTATACAATTAGTTTATGGACATACTGAAATAAAAGTTGGAAATTACACAATAGAGGCTGGGTGGTCAAATGAACCTCCCCTAATAAATAATTTAAATGAAATTGTGATATCTGTATTAGAAAATGACTCTCCAGTTAGAAATGCTATGAAGGATCTCTCTATAAGTATCAATTATGGTGGTGTTAGCAAGAAAGTAAATTTTCTTCCATCTGAAGAAAGTGCTGGTAGTTATTTAACAGATATAATTCCATCCAAGTTAGGGACTTATTCTCTTAACTTAAGGGGATTAATAGGAACACAGAGCATAAACAATAATATTGAAATTGAAGAAGTAGAAGATGCAAAAAAATTAACTTTCCCTATTTCTGAAGGCTCTAGTAATTTAGAGAATATTGGAAAACAAATTACCCCAATAATGAAAGATTTGGCCAATCAAATAGATGAAACAAAAAAAGAAATCAATATAACAAAAGAATTAATACAAAAAATGAATGATAATGATAATACCATGAAATCGGAGATTGAAAGAACTAATCTTTTAAGCTATATTGCCACAGCATTAAGTATTTCTGCTATAATACTAATAGTCAGCAGAGGGAAAATAAAAAAACGTGAATAGTAATATCACAGTTTTCTAAATTGTAGCTTTTAAATTGATTTTTGTAATTGAATAATTCAATTACTCAATGTAATAATTATAGATAACAATGGGTAACAATGGGTCTGTTAACATTATGGTTAGAGAAGTGATATATTTAATTTTCTATATAATCTGTGGCCAAATTTTGTATATGTTCTTATTTCAATCTTTATTTTACTTAACTTAAGAGCCATAACAAGCAAACATATGAGCACCTTAGTCAATCAGTAGATGCATTAATTATAATCCAAATGGATTCATTAAGAATATAATTCTAGTAAAACGATGATAAAATACAGCACGACAAAAATAGGTTAATCTAAATACATATTTTTATTGCATGATTATTACTAATAGAGATACTTAAATCATTTCCTTATTTATGAGTATTTAAAGATGTAATTTGTCTTTTGTAATAAAAACATCAAAAATCTTTCTAGAAAATGATATTCTACATTTTTGGTCAAGTCTCGGTTCAACAATTAACATCACTTAATTTTGACAAATTCCATGAAATCGTTAAATGTACTTTCTTTGGTACTTTCTTTGTATGCAATTACTATATCCATTGAATCCACAAGTGCCAGATTCTAATATAGATAATAATTCTTCTAGTAGTAGGCTAATGAAAGTCCCATCAAATTCCTGTAATTCTTAAAAGTTCACTCTTATTCTTGGAGACTCATCGACAAACTGAAATATTTTTTCTCAAATTGACTTAGTTTTTATTTCAATTCTATTATCAATTTCTCCATGGATTTTTTAAAAAAGCAACGTCAAAAAATATGACCATTGTCAAAAAATATATGTTGAGAAACCTTCAATATTATCGCGAGTAATAAACATTGAGAGAAATTTGAGTGAAGATAACTTAATACACATATTTAGCCCAACAACTACTGTCATAAATCCTAAATATCGTAGATAATATACACCTAGTTCTAGATTTGAGATATGATTATAGAATCACTAGAGAAACAAAGAAAAGAATTGAGACTATCTGCAACAAATTTATCAGAATATAATGCAAAAATTGCTTACTATCTTCAGAAAAATACTAATTTAGAGATACCACATCCTAAATCCCAGATATCCATAGAATATAAACATATTAATTTCAAGTATAAAATTCATTTATTGAATGATATGAGCTTTTTATAAACAAATTTGACATTATTTTTGTTAATAATTATTAAGATCATAGATGTTGATATAATTGAAAAACTCATACTATTCAAAATATTGAAATTTAACTGTGATGTGAGTATTTAAATGGTTATAGGGAATAAACTATTTGATGAAATTGATAAACCTATTGGATATAAAATAGTCTATGAAAATTCTTATGGAATAGAAAGTGAAGCCAGTTGGAACGGGATCATTAAAGGTTATAATGGTTTTCCTGACGGAAAAAATGTAGGTTCAGGCTATTCATTTGAAGGAAAAAATAGAGTAATTGTTTCAAATTGGGAAGGTGTATTTACTACCAATGATGGAGATCAATTAACATTTAAAGGTAGAGATATGAATAAGAAAGGAAAATTTGTAGTACTTAGAACATATTCTACTAATTCAAATAAGCTGTCTTGGATTAATGGATTAGTGTGTCTATTGGAAGGAACATTCAATAAAACTGATAAGGAATTTAAAAGTATTGGTTATGAATGGATATTTCAATGATAGTTTTTTAATTAATTCATCATCGTTTATATGATATACATTGTTAGACTATTAACATTGCAGGAATTTTTGCTTTCTTGAACTATTAATTTGTATCATTGAATTTTTCAAGTCAAATTTAATTTTGTTTATTTTAATAGATCCATGTATGATAACTAAGAAATCTACGAAAGCTTCCATTTTATACTCATTTTGCATCTAATTTACTTTGGTAGGGTAATTCTTTTACCTTTCAATACTCTACAATCTCCAATTTTCTATAACCCTGAGAATAATAACTAAATACAACTAAAAACTGTTAAATTAACAGAGTAAATTATTAACGTAATATTTAATTTATGGATTCAATTAAATTTTTATTTAAGTTAAAAGTCATATTTTTCCTTTCTCTAGACGAGGCAAATATCTAGAACTATATGGTTGGTTGAATATGAATACAGCTTGTAGTGATTTATGTCCATTTTTGAAATTATTATTTAATAATTGATACAAATTATTTTTATAGAATAGCCATAGTTTGGATGGATCTATATAGATAAGGTATCTGTTATTGCTATGGCTATTCTAAGGACCCCTCTTGTTGCGAAGAATAGTGCAATATATTTTAAAGTCTAGGATATTTAAAAATAGGTGAACCTAGTTAATCAATTAATAACAGTAAATTGTCAGTTGGCAACGATAATAGAAAGAAACAATATTTATATTTTACAACGTCTCATTCTATGTTCTAAATTTAGTATATATTTCATAATGTATTCAACTTGGTAAGTGAATATTTGTAAGAATTTTTAGTAATAAAGTATACTGAAAATTTTATGAATGATGAAATAAGTTAATTTCTCTAGAGTATTATTATTTTATTATTATTGCTAATAACTTAATCTCAGATTCAGTAAATCTGAGATTCTTTATTTTGTGACTCAAATACTATCTAATGAGTTTATTTGAATAAATAATTAATAAAACCATAGTCTGTATATGTATGCCTAAGACTAGGGCAGAATATATACAGAAGCTATACAGACTATGGCTTCCTTGTTATGGAAATGCCTATGGTGTTTTAGTATTATTCTTGAGGTATACAAGATATTTAAAAATCAGTAAACGAAGTTAAATGAGTTTTAATATTACCCCTTGTCAATAAAGAATTTAAGAATTTAAGATCATTTGTATCAAATTATTATATATAATAATTCTAACAAAAAGTCATGACATCATCTGAAAAGAAAAATAAGAATTATCAGGGTAAAGATCCAATGTCACCAGAACAGATAAACTCTCATGAACCTACTGCAGTAAAAAGAGATGTAAACGAACAAGAAATTGCAGAAGGTGGACAGACAGGTACGAACACATCAGAAGCACAAGAAAGATATAGAAAAAAAGGTATGACCAAAGTTTAGAAACGTCAAACCATTCTTAATTTTCTTTTTTATGTGTTTCTAATGATAAGAAAATTTTTATAAAAGTTAAACTAAGAATCTTATTCACTATCTCTAAGTATTAGTGATACTTTATTGTGCCAACAAACCACGAATGTCAAGAAGATAGGTGTTATAGTAGCCTCTGATGCCCATCTTAAGAAGTAGTAGGATTAGCAAAAATACTAACTTTATTGTGTTAATAAGTATCTTCTCATTCTGTCTGGATGGTATTTACAGTAATATTCAAGGGATTGATATTCTTCATCCTGAATATCTTCTGGATTAAATTTAATCATATCAGATGAACCATCTTTTATCCCCACTTGCTGTTAACTCCTCCTATTTTCATGAGATAATACCTTCTATCATTATTTCATGTTCTGGAGAATCATTTAGTAAACTTTTAAAAGTAATTCGATTGTTTATTAATGAAGTTAAATTCAAAGTTGGATTACCAAATTTATTGACATCATTCTTCTGTCCACTTGTAGGTTTCATCAAACAACTTAGCAAAGAAGAATAGAATTTGTTTGAGTTGATTTTGAGATTCTTCTTGAAGTAAACTTGGAACAAATTTATCTGTGTATTTCCTATGAGATTAAAGAATATTCCAAAAAAAAAGCCAAGCACTATGCAAGGAATGACTCAAACCATTAATAATGAAACAAATGATTCTATTGATAATAACAATAATTCTATATACACTAGTTATCAAAAACAACAAACTTTTTTCCATGGAATAATCGTCAAAATTGATAACGTAGGGATATTATTTTGATTGCCCTGCCGACGGCGCAAATGGAACAAAAGATGCACCTGGTCATTACTGGTGGCAAGATTCTCCTACTCATCTATTTGGATTACATTACAATACCGGTCCATTTGGAGAAGAAAATTGGTGGTCATCAGATTCAAAAGGTAATAATTACTCTATGTAGTGGATGTCATAAATTGCATCGTGGACAAATACAACTGCATATGAATTTGCTAAACAAGGATATGTTCCTATCATGAACTAGTAAGAACAAATAATGGAGAAAAACATCCTGAATTAGTGGCCTGGTTCAAACATGTTGCAGGATCGGCATCATTTTTTCTTGATAAGGGAATCTATGCCAAAAGATAAACACACAGTCTCTGCAGGAATTGATTATAGATTTTTAAACAATTATTTTATGTCATATAATTCAAAAACAGACTGTCATTATGAATAAAAAAAGAAGAGATTTTCTTCTTCTTCTAATTTTTTAATTTTTATTTATTAGAACTTAATAAAAAAGAAAAATAGCTATAACTAAAAAGCAAATAGCTATACTTAAAGATGAATGTTTAAAGTGCGGAGAGAAGATGCTATTGATTATATTCTTTTCATAATCCATGAATGAATCGACAGATAAATTGTATTAAATAAAAAAATTAATCAGAAATTAATTTAAATTTTTTATTTTCCTTATCATTTAGAATTACATCTTCAGAAAAATATCGTACATTGTTATCCCCAATTGTAGTAATAAATAAATAATTTAAAACAATATTATAAGAAACTTTCAGAAAATTCGATTTGTAATTCTATGTGAGATTTTTTTCATATGTTATATTAATAATCTCCTGCTCTATTATTCAAATGAAGTATCAAAATATAGTTGTCTACTTGGTAATTCCACTTGCTCTCTTATCTATTCCGTCATTGCTGGAAAATGTACAAGCTCAAACTAATTCGGTCAACCAAACAGCACCTCTACCACAAAATCAAAACATGAATGTCACCGCTCAGGCATTAATGAAAGTAGATATCTTTGAATTAAAGGATACTTTGATGAAAGCAAAGTTAGCAATAGTTGATGAAAATTTCAAAGAAGCACTCACAGATGTTGGAGATGTTGAATCACAATTATTACTATTAGAACCTTCGCCTACTAAATTTCTAAGTGTTTTACAGAAAGCTATCAAAGCCATCGATAGTTCAGATATTAATAAATCATTAGATACTCTTACTAGAATTCAAGTTACTATATTAAAAGCAGAGAACCAAATATTCAAAGCTGCGGTGGCAGATCCTCAAATGATAAAACAATTTGATACTATGAATAAACCAAATATTAATGAAGAAGAAGATTATGAAGAAGAGAGGATACAACAATTTATTAATAATGAGGAACCAAACGTCAAGAAGAAGATTATACAGAAATAGAAGATTCATAAAAGAACTTTCTCCTTTTTTTAATAATTGATATAATTAATTTGTATTATATTTTTATTATAAAAAATTTATCTAAGTTTTTATCATTTTAGGTATTGCGATTATTCACAATTTTAGTGATTATGTTATTTTATTTTCTAGTTGAAAGATTCTAAAAGTAGAAAATATTTTGTCAGACTGGTTTTCTTTTTTTCTTCGGAGGATCTGCTTGACACACATAATCGCTTAGGGACTTAATCATTGGACCCATCTTATAGACTTCGGGCATAACATCTACATGAATATTGTTCTCATTCAGGGTTTTCATTGTAGAAGGTCCAACTGCAACTACTATAACCTCCTTGTTAAGGTAGTGTTGCAGTGGTTCTATAAGAGAATATGATTCTGCTATATTGAAGAGGTCACGAACTGATGGCGGACTCGTAAATGTTATCGCATCTATACGTCCCTTACCAATGTCTTCTATGAGCTTGACCACCTTTGCTTCATTAGGTGGAATATACTTGAAGCCCATCATTTCCAAAATTCGCGCTCCACTCTCCTTGAGTTCCAGTGAATATCGATAGGTTGAGGATTCGAAGACCTGGGCTCCCGCTGCCTCAAGATCATTCTTTAGAAGAGGCGAGTAAGATCCATGCCATAGGACAGCTATATTTCTACCCACTATATTGAAACTTTTAAGCACCTTAGTTATTCCTTCGGCTGTATTCTCCTCTGGAATGATATCTGTCTTGATTCCATGGTTTGCCAAGGCAATCTTGGGCTTCAAACTTCTAGCGATAACAGTTGTTTGTTGTAAAGCTTCGGCAAGCTTCTTTTCTATCCCTATATTTTTAGCCGTAGACATAAGAGAGTATACACCTGGACCAGTCATAAAGACCACGAAATCAACTCTCTTTTCTAATACCTTATTTATGAAGAACTCAGCTTCCTCAGTTATATCCTGCCTTGCCTCTATGCCAACCGTGGGGGCAAGATAAGGTTGACCACCAAAACTAATTACTACATGGGCTAGCTCGGATGCTCTACGACTTCCTGTTATGGCAATTGTCAAACCTGCTAATGACGTCATCCATCACCTTTGGTATACTCTACCATCATAGTTTTTTCTTGTAATTTTAATGAGATCCATCTCTACCGGCGTAAAAGCCTTAATCCTTTTTATTTTATAAATAACGTCCAAAGAAACAACAGCAATAGTAGTAACAAAATCTTTTATTGGTATATATATTTTGTGTAATTAGGAGTCCTGAGAACTTAGATTTATGTAATAATACTTTTACTCCTATACGTAAAGTTATATTTCTACAATATTTCTTATTGTAGTTGTATATCTATTTTACAACCTTTGTTCATTTAAAAAGTAGAATTTTTACCACCTGTTTCTATATTCTTATTCTTATGACCATCTTGATTTAATCAGGTAAAATTAGGTAAACGTTTTTGGCTCCTATCTCATTATACCAGTAATCATACCAATCATTGAGGATAGGTGATTGTGTCGGGCCCTCGCAATCACAAGAAATGTTTTCCGTATAGAGAAGACTGGATGAAAATGTGTTTTTTACATGTTCAGAACGATAATGAA
>DASUZI010000128.1:0-9304 GCA_036376955.1 Nitrososphaeraceae archaeon | reverse complement strand
GATGAAAACTATCATTAGAAAATAAAAATACAGAGAATACATTACAATAAAGGTGAGTGTTCGATTTCTCTCAGATAGTCTAACAGTCATTAGATTAGAAATAGGACATTAACAGCTAAAACTATTTTTTAAGTTAACAGCCGTGAATGAACACCATTTAAATCTTTTCATATATGAGAGTTATTAAAAAATTTTTAGTATAAAACTACCATTATTCGAAATAACGATGTTTACATAATTACATTTTTCTTTATAATGTTCACTGTAGATTACTACTAATAATTAAGCGAGGGGATAATACTTATACTGCTCTACATAGATATCTGCTAAAAAGTTTAAATGAAAAAGATTCTATAATGATATACTGTTAAATGAAAAAAATAATTGATCGTATACAAAATGATGAAAAGAATATAGAAATGAATAAGGTAATAAAAATACAGGATAGAAATGCCCAAAATATTTTTATCGCAGAAAAAAATTTGGAGTCATAGGCAACAATATTTAGTAAGGCTCCGTATCCTGAACATCCTGCAGGGAATTGATGATTTGTTGTTATATCTGAAGTAAAGGATTCACAAACACATTAAATTTAATGGCAACAGGCATCGAATGCCTTAATTAAACACTAACATCGACGTACGTTAGTCTTTATTATTTAATATTAATTGATAATTTTATAAAAAATGAAATTAAAATAAAGTATATTTTATTATCAAATATCATGCGTAAAAAAAATCAATCTAATACCAAATCGAATACTTCCTTTTCAGAAAATAGTAAATTGTCTCCAAATACCATAAAACATCGAAAACTTAGAGAAGAAAATACTTTGACAAAGGATATAACAAGTAATAGAAAAATATTGAATGATATAATCGATATCGATGATTCTCCTGACGTTGCAACTTGGAATAAAGAGGTGACAAGATATAAAGATCATATTACAAAAGACAGCATAATATCAGAAGAAATGAATAAAAAATATAGAATTACTAATAGTCCCAAAATCCCTCCTACTACTACTATTGGTTTAAGAGAGGAAAACAATGATAATAAAGATGATCAAATTGATCCTGCTAACCAACAAGACTTGAACAAGATTTTTAATTCAGGAGGTAGGCTAACTGATCAGGCGAATTTATTTAACAGTAAAAGAAAATTCTCTAAGAGCCAAAAAGGTGAAGACAATACATAATTTTAAAATATGATGTTTATTAACAATAAAAAATTTGAATAACTATTGATAGATCATAGATATTGAAAGATATTGTTTTTTAACTAAAGTAAAACCAGTGGAAACATTTTTGGCTTATGTAGTATAATCCTAGGCATGCATCAGAATAGACAAAAACTAATTAAATTTCATGGCACGGAAGTCAAAAATATTATTATCACTTTTTTAAGAAGTCAGATTAATAACCCAGCTACAAAAATAATTGAAGAATTTAATGCGGTTAAATCTTCGGAAGATTGTGAAACTATAAATGTACAGGTCGTTGCTGATTATGTGACAATCGCCTTTTACCAAAATGAAAATTCAAATATTCTAATAAGAAGAGAATTAATACCAACACATAATATAGAAAACATCTTAATTGATGATTTAAGAGTAAAATAGAATTTTTACTATATTATTATTCATTATAGTATAAAATACATCAGCCCGTTTAAAAATAAATGGTTTGAGAATTGACTATTGAAGGAATATCTTCAATCTAAACATCTGTTCTGTAATTTATAAATTTTTAGTTGAAAAAGCCTAAACTAAATTAGATTTTTTGGTAAATTACCCGTCGCTATCATAGCCGTAAAATTAATTACTATTTGAGATTCTTTAAGAGATTATATATTAATTAATATAATTATAGGTAATCTTATTAGTAAGTTATCGTATTTATATAAGTAATAGCTTGTCGGACTGCTATAAGATACCTGAAAAAGTTAGATTGAAATATAACAGATTTTTGACAAAAAAAAGTGAAGAGAGTACAGAAGAAAAACCAATTATAATAACTCCCTAAACTAACTTTTTTCTTTTTTGACTAGTACTATAGATATAATTATTTAGTTCATTTGTATCTATCCAACAAATGATAGTATTGACTCACAGATTTAGGAATATCAATATCCTTTCCTATTTTATTATAGTATATTGACATTCCATTATCGAGACTAATACGCTATACTTTTTACTATCCTAAGTATTTTTTATATTTTTAAAAGTTCTGTAAAAATAGAGATGAGCAGTATTTTTTCATAATTATAATAATACAGATACCATGAATATATTTCAAGTTTAAAAAAGTAGGATACTCTTAATAGGATTATTGACATTGAATTATATGCTAAAACAAAATAATTCAACCAAAATACGAAATGTAGAATACAATATAAATCCTTTATTTGTAAATAGATGGTCCCCAAGAGCAATGTCAGGAGAAGAAATTTCTTATGAAGACCTTATGGGACTTTTCGAAGCAGCTCGGTGGGCCCCTTCATCTTATAATAACCAGCCTTGGAGGTTCATATATGCCATGAGAAATACTGATAATTGGCAAAGATTATTTTCCCTATTAGTAGATGGAAACAAAATCTGGGCTCAAAATGCTGCTGTAATAGTAGCGGTTATTTCCAGAAAGAATTTCGAATTTAATGAGAAACCAGCGATAACTCATCAGTTCGATGCAGGCGCTGCCTGGGAAAATTTGGCCCTAGAAGCCACTACACGAGGTTTAGTAACCCATGGGATGCAAGGTTTTGACTATAATGCAGCGCGAAAAGTACTAGAAGTTCCAGATAGTTTCGATGTTATGGCTATGATTGCAATTGGTAAGTTAGGTAAAAAAGAAAATCTTCCAAATGATCTTCAAGGAAGAGAATATCCTAGTGATAGAAAACCCTTAAAAGAAATCGTGATGGAAGGTAAATTTATAGAAAGATCAATTGAATAAAATACCATTTTTCCTATGTTCTGATACAAAACTCGAAATATCTTTAAATTGTATATCAATGTATTACGTGAAATTTAATATTATATTTAAAATAAATTATTCCTTCACTAACTTTTAACATTACTGATGACTTAAGTTATTTATTGTTAAAGGTGAAAGAAACAAAATATCTGATCATTTTAATAGAGAAAATAGTGTTTTTGATCAAACAGTGTTATTATCTAAATGTGGTTACAAGTACCATTAAAGAATTAATTCTTGTCCAAAAATAAGTCAATCATATTTCCTAGAATCCTTAAAAATATATTAAATATAATATATGAATCATTAACTTATTGCAGATTGATATTTATTTTATCATAGGACTTAATTAATTAAGGAAATGCTCAAACTAAAATTACCAAGTTTCATTAATTTGAAAATGACTATAACAGAATTTGTTTGATCATATTAGACTATTTAAAAATTTTCTTGACGTTTAGAACTCTATGGTAACATAAAAAAAAGTTATTAATTGTTTAATTTCAAGTCTGGATGCAAATTAGAAGGTTAATTAGGATTATTGAGTGATGTTCCTTGAGGTTTTATAGTAGAAGTTACATTACCAGCACTAGTTGTTTGAGAAGCATTTTCAGACATTGAACTTTCATTTTGTAATAAGAGGGCTGTCCCTTGTGGTTTTATGGTAGAAGTTACATTCCCACCGGCAGTTTGTTCCACAGTTTGATTTAATTGTGCAGTTATAGGAATAATTGTAAAAATAGAAATATTTATTATGATCAGAATTAACATGACTAGGTATATTTTCATAATAATATTAATTAGTATGTACATCTTATATAGGTTATAGTCATAGTAGAGATCAATAATTATTCAAGCTCCTTTAATAAAATTAATTGCATTAAAAAATTCATTCCTTAATGAAATTATATTTGGGTTTAATTTTAAATTAGAATCGAATGAATTCTAATGTTTAAAAGCCTCGAGTAATTATATAGGAATACTAGAAAAATAATTTGAGATTAATTGTTTATACAGGGAAAGGCGGCACAGGAAAGACTGTCACATCCTGTGCAACCGCCATCGGCTTAAGTGAAATGGGGTATAAAACACTCTTGATATCTGCAGATCCAGCACATACTATTAGCGATGCATTGTGTATTGATATAGGACATAATACAAAAGAAATCAATTCAAACCTAGATGCAATAGAGATTGACCCATTGGTTGAAATCAGTAAGGATTATGTAGAAATTATTTCATCTATAAGTTCTTCTTTTATTAGTAAAGGTGTAAATTCAAGCATTGCGTACGAAATAGCGATGTTGCCAGGTATGACTCAACTTTTTTCTTTGATTAAAATCGAAGAGGTTATCAGGAAAAATGATTATGAACAAATTGTATTAGATATGCCTGCTTCAGGAGAGGCATTAAAATTTCTTTATTTTCCAAAATTAATGGGGTCTATGGGGAGACATATTTCTGGCTTAACTTCTATGTTAAGTGGATTCGCGAAGATGTTCCAACCAATGTCTAACTATTCTGCTTATTTGGATTCATTTATTACTCAAACGGATATAATAAAGCGTCTTGATAATTTATTTCATATTTTATCCAATCAAACTATTACTAGCCTGCGTCTTGTGACTAATTTAAATAACTTTAGCGTAAAAAATGCCAAAAGAGCGCTTATGTCAGCTAACTTATTTGGAATTAACGTTGATCTTGTGATTATAAATAAGGTCGATGTTCATGATGAAGATAAAAGAAAATTTTTAGAAAATACAAAGTTCAACTTTTTCCCTTTGCCGTGTCGAGAAGCAATACGAATGAAAGAAGAACTTCAGGGTATTGAAATGCTAAAACAGCACAATTATCATATTTTTGGAACCGATGATCCTTCTAGTATTTTCTTTAATGAAAAAGTTTATTCTATTGAAGAAAATAGAGATTCTATCACCCTCGTACTTAAAATCCCTTTTGCCAAAAATGCCATATTGGATATTCAAAAAAAAAGTGATGAGTTAATGATAACTTTAGAACATGATAGAGGAATTCTGGCCAATATCATAATCTTGCCTTTCGCTGCTGTAACAATGAATCTTGTTTCCAGCAAAATTATTAATAACCAATTAGTAATTCTATTAAAACGATAAATAATAATGGGTTTGCTAATTAGTTTTATTTACATACAGATTTTTATATAAATTAATTTACTTCTTAATGGAATAAAAAAATAAATAGAAAAATAATATGTAATCTAGTCTAGTTTAGGACGAACTAGTTATTTGTGGATCAAAGGATTCTCCTGCATTGTGACTGAGGTTTAAAGCACTTCCAAATAGTCCAAAGTCTTGTTTGTTGTGTAAAAGATATCAGGGTTTCCAGGAGTAAAATCTATTCATACAACATATACGTTATTTCCTTCAGATGAAATTTGTGAACCACGGGAAGATAGAGTACTGTTGCTAAGGTTATGAGGAGCACTAAATGTGAGACCATTATCTGAACTAAATGTAAGAGATCTAAACAAATACTATAAATTAACTCAGGTATAGAATGATAAGAATTGAGTTAAACTATGCATTTATAGTGATTTATGCAAGTTAAATTGTACGAGTTATTATCATAATTGATAAAATTATTATTCAAATTTATTAATAGAGCTCTTGAAATTAATAACTTAAAATTCAATTTATTGTCATAGTCTGAACATTATTGAAGACCTTATGTTGTTTGGACATACAGGAGTAAGTCCAGACTATGACAACACATATTTGGTTTACACTTGATCAGTTGTCTCAAATTTGGGTTTAATGAGCAAATAATTTATTGTTTATAATTCTATTTAATATTTTCTTAAATTCTCATTCTAGGTTCTGAAATAATTACAATAAGTATCTATCATTAGGATAAAAAATAAAAAAATGTGAAGGTCAAGTTCTATCTCTTTTTATGGCGAATTGTCAAAATAATTTAGAGTTGTAACAACAATAGTAGGGAATATTTGGACTATTTAATTATTCCAATTTTTAGATGGATCAGATCACAGACGTCCAAAATACGTTATGAAAGGAGGTCTCTAAACTCAACAGTTAGATCTTACGGTATACTCACCACTTACCTCAACATATCCAGGTAGGGATACTGCTGTATAGTTACCGATGCAGTTTTCCAGCAGTTGCTACCGAAGTTTCCTTTTAATGAATAGAATTAGATCCATGGATTTTAGTTATTCCTTGTACCCCTGGAGTCCAGGTGAAACTGGTACACCTTGTAAGCCTGTCGCTCCTACAGAACCTGGCAAGTCTTGTGGACCTATTGCTCCTGTTTGACCTTGAGATCTTCGGTTCCTGTTGTATTTTATCTTAGTTTGTGATCTTTTCTATCATTATATTTGAAATGCTTACAGAATTCTACTGATCTAACAGAGAATCCTTCAAATGTACCTGTTCTAAATTCGTATTTTTTGTAGTATGTTCGGTATTGGCAATAACTATTACTACTATGTCTATAATTTAAATATCTTTTCAACAATTTATTCATACATTGAATAACCTTATTGATTATAACGAATGGAGAAATAACTCTATGAAGGGAATAGTTTGTGGCGTATTACTTTGTCGTAACTCCCCAATAAATCAATGTCCTAGATGTTCCCTTCATTATTGCTCTGAACATGTAAAGTCACATTTTCATATAGATACTCCAAAGGATATCGAAAAAAGAAGAGAAGATACAGAGAAATTAAGATAATTAATTAAGATTTCTTTTATTAGGTTATTGTTATAATCCAAGTTGATATTTAATTTGTTCCTTAATCATGGTATTATTCGAAAGATTCAATTACTAATGATATAACTAATTAATTATCATAGCCTGAACTATTGATGGTACAGCATGATGATCCAGACTATGACAATTGCCTATGACGAGACTCGAAAGAGTATATTGTAATGATAATAGATATGAAACAATATTTATTAGTTTTACCAATTCTCATTCTATGTTTTGAATATTTATGGACAAATTATGATGAAGAAGATTGTATGATCATGAACACGAAAAAAGGAAAATATGATGAAGAGAAAGAAAAATACGGCAAATACGGTCACGACGAACAATATGATAAGAATAAAATGATGATGATGAAAGGCGAGATATATTAAATAAGATATCTTTAACTAATCTAACAACTATCTACTTTAGCAATTTCACAAGCAGTACTAAGTAATTGATGTAATTGTCCAAGGTACTTTGTTTTGCAATCAATAGATATTCATATTTCCTTATAATTTTTTGAGCATCATTATCATTGAAGAAAATTACAAGGTCGCTTTCAAAAGGTATCTTGTAGTATCTACCACCTTTATCAGAACTTCTATAACTTCGCCATCTGAAACATCCCTGACGTAACGCATATAATTGAAAACGAGAATTGTTTAAAAGGATTTATAGTGTAGGAAATTCAGGAGCAGAAAAGGATAAAAATCTGCAATTTATGTTGGCCAATGGGTTGTAATCTTTTTTCTTCTTTACTAAATCAACATTTTGTATTTTTACTTGATTTGACTATTAGTACAATCAGTCTATAAGTGGCAATATTCCAGTTGGTTCAATGATCGAGTATGGATGCATCTATTATAGTCTTTATATCTATATTTATCTATCTACTTTTAGGCTAGGTAGACTAATATTTTTATCTTAAATCTTTTTGTTAATTGGTTACTGAGGTTTTTATAATATATTTTTCATATTATTATCTCATTTCTACATAATGTATAATTTTTATATTCGATATTACAACCATTGCATTTGTAGAGTATCATTTTTTGACCTGTATTACATTCTACTTTATTGATATACAGCAAATTGTCTTTACAAAAGGAACATTTCATTTTATTCTCATAGACATTAAGATTATTTATTAAGAACCATTTATAAATTAATTTGACTTTTTTATTTAAAATTTTTTGCTTTTTTCTTAGCACAAAGGTTAGAACTACAAAATAATTGCATTTCACATATTGTATGATTAAACCAGACGATATAGACAAAGATTGACAGAATTTACTACACCAAGGAAAGTAATTAATTAATTATATAAAAAATACCAAGTGAAAAATGAATGATTACTCCTATATAAACAATGTTAACCAATATATATATGGCTATGGGTAGGGGGATATATTACAATGATAATGAAAATTATCCATTATCAAAAATAAAAGATTCCGATCTTCATGTATCTCTACCGTCTTCATTATTATTATTGCAAGCACCAAAAATAGCAGTCTGGAAAGACGTAAGACTAGACTATCTAGATATTCCAAAAGGCCATGTTGAATTATTACAAACCAAAGGTTTTACAATTGAAATGATTCTAGAGTATGGTCCATCGAAAATTGCAGAAAAGTTAGGAATAGATGATTATGTCGCACAAATAATATTTAATGAAACATCCAATGCAACTATTCGTTTTAATACAAATAATTAACAATAAAGAATTTAAGATTTTAAATCACTATGCATCAAATTTTTATATATAACAATTCTAACCAGAAAATAGGACATACATAGAAACCAGATATAAAAAATATCATGGTAAAGAACCAACGTCATCAGGAAAGATTACATCACATGAACCTACTTTACTAAAGCTAGCTAGATCCCAATTATAAAGAAATTGCAAAAGATGAACAGCCTAATAATACTACAGAACAAGCAAAAAAGTAATATAAAAAGAGGTTATGACCAAAGTTTAGGTAGGTCAAACAATATTAATTTTCTTTTTAAACCCATATTTCCTTACAAATTGTATTAATATTATAAAAATTTGATTTAAAATCAATAATATTATTTTTTTATCTATCTTTAAGTATTATTGCTACCGACGATGTTTTGAATAAACACGAATCATCAAGACCGATGGGTTAGTAATAGTTTCCGTTCACACTTCATCGTTATTATTATTGATTTCATTTCATCTCACCTTCAGCTTCGGAAGGAGGACGTAGTTCTACCTCCTAAAAAAGAATATAGTTGTTAAATTTATTATGGGTGGGTGTTAGTTTTGCCTACTTTAACACCCATTCTTGACCACTTCACCAAATGAATAGAGATTGGTATGTATGTTTGTACTTTAAAAAATAAAAGGATTATTGTTGAATTTTGTGAAGACACAATGTAAGGATTTTAGAATAATGTTTGGAGGTCATTTTTACTTGTATCAATAACTATTCAATAACTTCTCATTACCCGTATTTCTTCGACTGTAATTTAAGAGGATTTTTCATATACAAATATTTGATACAGGTTATATTTCTCAATCTTTGTGAGACTACAAGGTT
>DASUZI010000127.1:0-7056 GCA_036376955.1 Nitrososphaeraceae archaeon | reverse complement strand
CATTAGGTCATTATCCAATGCTGTTTCTCGGTTTATTACTAGAGCATCAACATATCCGTCTATTTCTCTAACTCTTTTCAAACATTCTTTTCCATCTATAAATTTGTCAGGTTGAAACCCTTTCAACCAAAACGTGCCTGCCAAAAGGGTATTAACATCTTCATTATTATGAATTATGAATACAGTAGGCTTTTGAGATGACAATGAACCAACTTGTCTCATAAACTATTAAACAATTATACCGAAAACAATTCGGAAGATCTTCAACAATACTCATTGAAAACATAATCACATTAGACGGACAGAAAATAGAAAAAGAATAAGAAAAGTATCATTGAAAGATATTAGATTGCAGGTATAGCAATAGGATAAAAAACTACACTAACCAAATTTAAATAACCTATAATGCAACTCTATTCTACTTTTGTTACTTTTGTTACTAAAACTTATTCATTTGATTAATAGAAAACTAATTTAATAATATTTTATTATAATCATTATCTGGTTTTCAGTCAAAAGAAAAAACAAACAACGAATCAGTTTTTGCAAATTAATTATAATTAATAGATGAGTATATGATGTTCATTTTATTTTATTATCATCCCAAGTAGAAAAATACAATGGAGAAATTTCTATTGCTACTGATTCACCTCTTTTTGCAAGATTAACTAATTCTTTCGCCATTGGATGCTCTAGACTTCCAAGATATTTCTTCATATTTCTTTCACATATTGGAACAATACTATCAATATCTTGAATAATGTTTACCTTTGCTTTTCCCCTCACTCCTTTATATGGAATATTTGGTTCATCTACACAAAAATATACTATTTTATTATTTTCTAAATTCTTTTTTTTCTTTGAATATTTAGAGGTTTCAATGTAGAATTTTTGATTCGATGAATCAAAATAATACCATACAGGATGAATATTTGGTTCATTCTTTTCATCTAAACTTGCAATGTAAATATTTCTTCTTCCAGAAGTAAGAAATGATATAGTTTCATCTTCTGTCATTGGTTGACTGAAACCCGGTCCAGCATTCAATATTTTCATATAATATTTTTTATGGTAATGTAATATTAAGATGCTGAATATAGATATTAGGGACTTAGTTATAATAATTATTGAAACGATAAGGTTATATCATATACATATTTTATCCACGTTTAATGTCTTTCTTTATAATTCTCTGGAATTATACCAATGAGGGAATAAAAAACGTCAAAGAATCCCCAAAAAGAGCTGATGATTTCAAATCCAAGTTAGAAAATGCTGGTGGCAAACTAATAGCAACATATTATACATTTGGTAAATATGATGGAGTATCAATAGTAGAAGCTCCTACCGATGAAACAATAATGTCGTGTCTCTTAGCTGTTGAAAGTCACGGTAAAGCACGTAGTATAACTTTAAAAGCTTTTACTTATGATGAAGCTACTAAAATAATCCAAAATATACAATAATAATCCTACTTTTTTTTATTATTATATCAACTTAAAGATTATTTTAAAAAAGTATTATTTGCTCTAAGAAAATTATAAACAAAAATAATTATAACAAAAATGGGTTCTGATGGCTTCAAACTCTCATTGTAACAGGGTTCGGAAACATAATAGATAAAGTTTTTATTATTAGATTGTGACCTAGTCTCAATTAATTATTATACATATTATGTTATTTGTCTAGAATATCTGGTTTTTGTTGAGAAATTATATTTGACAAACCTCTCATATAGTTTTTGGCAAAGGTGGTAACAGGTTGAGAAGAATACCATATACAACCAAGTACCTGACAATCATGACATGTTTTGGCAATATCCCATTTGGGAGATTCCCATATTTCATCTATGCTCTGTTCCAATAGGTTATAGGTATTTTCTGGAGAATTATATTTCCAACAAGGAACAAGTACGGTTCCATTTCCATTTATAAATATACTTTTCCAAACACCACATTCATCATATAGTCCTCTTCCATGGTCAATAATTTGTTGAAAATATTCTAGTGGTATCATTATTTTAGGATGAGTATGTCTTTTGCCATAATCAATTATACTTTCACATACATCAATCATAGTTTTCCTATCTGGTAATAAAGAATAGTCAACATCAGATCTATCTTCTACAAATGTAAAAGATACTGCATTCGATCCTAATTCTTTTGCCCTATCAAAGTAACTTTGATTAATAAATTCCTCAGTATTATATTTTGTTATTACAGAGTTAAAATAATGAGGGATATTGTTTTCATTTAAGAGTAAAAGATTTTTCATTACTTTATCATAAGTATCTCTTGAAACTCCTCGTATTTTACAATATGATTTTTCATAAACAGAATCTATACTACAGGTAATGAATTGAATATATTTTTTTAATTCTTTTAGATCGATAGTATCTAATAATGAACAATTTGTAATCACGGTTATAGGCATATTTAAAGTATGTAAATAGGTAACTAATTCCATGAAATCAGGTCTACTAGTAGGCTCTCCTCCTTCTATAATAGACCAGATACAGTATTTTGATACTTTGTCAAAAATACTTTTCCATTCTGAAGTTGAAAGATCATTTTTCTTTGCAAATTTTAATTGATTAATTTTATCAGAATCACCAAAAGGACACATAGGACAATAAAAATTGCAATAATGAGTTAAGCTAAACACCGCAATTAGAGGGCGTTTTTTACCTATAAAACGATTAGCTGACCATTTGCCTAAAAGCTTAATTGTTCTAATAGTATCTATTACCATATATTGGGATAGGACAAAAACTATAAATCTTTTTTTTAATTTGTAAAGAAGATTAGTTCTGTCAAGATAAGAGAAGTTCACAAATTATATTGAAAAAAATCTGTAAAAAGTGAGCAAAGAAAATAATATATAACTTGAAAATAATGTCAACTAAATCTTATTTTAACATCCATGAAAATCTATCTAGTATGATATAATTATAATGCAAACAATTGCAACCGCTTAGATAAGAGACCTTCTATTTAATTAAAAGAATGATAGTTTATACCTCATGAACAACAGATATTTTAAATATAGTATTTTTCTTGCTATAGGTATAGGGGTTTCTATCACTTTTTTGTTGGACTTTGTAAAGAATAATAAATTTCTATTAGTTCAGGAACTAGAAAAATCTATGAATTATATAAATAACAAAAATCTTCAATTTAGTTCAACTATTAACAGTCATACAAATAACGTCAAAAAACCAATATCGATAGATGAGGTCAATGACATTCGAACAATAAGCAATAATCATAATGAATACACGTCTGAGATGAATATTCATATTCCCAAAGGGTCTTTTCATCCAGCTACCAATAGATCATTCAATCCCGATGAAATCATAATAAATAAAGGACAAGCAATAACATGGATCAATGACGAAAAAACACCTCATACCGTCACCAGCAAAGGGAAGTCTTTATTTGATTCGTTATTAAAGCAAAATGAGGACTTTACATACCAATTTGATAAAGTCGGCACTTTTGAATTTGGCTGTACTTTACATCCTTGGATGCATGGAACGATAAATGTGATATAAACATTCATTTTATTATTTTATAAATATTAATATTTGGAAATTTTTTTTGCAAGGAACATTTGCAGGAAAACTGGACACAATTACCAAGAATAGGATACTACATGTAGTCCAGATATGGTTTACCCTAGACAGACGATTTTGAGTTAGAGGTGGTGAAAATATTACCTTAAATTAAGAGACCCCTTTTAATATATGTAAATATTTTAGTTAAACAATATTGACATATAGTTATGCATATTACAATAATATTTAATTAATAAGAACTGTCATTGTATATGATGTCGATTGATAAATACAATTCACCATCTGATGTAAATTTTACAAGCTCAAATTTGAAAATTACATTAGATAAAAGTACTTTTCAAATTAAAAGAGCACAATCGTTACAAAGTACTGAAAAATTTTGGACAGAAGAAGCGAAAAATTTAGTATGGAATAGACAATGGGATAAGACTTTGGAGTGGAATCCTCCATTTGCCAAATGGTTTGTTGGTGGATTAATAAATGCATCAATAAATTGCTTAGATAAACATATAAATTCTGACATAAAAAATAAGGCTGCTATAATATGGGAAGGAGAAAATGGAGAAAATATAACTCTAACTTATTATCAACTCTATCAAAAAGTTAACCAATTTTCAAATGCTCTAAAAAAACTTGGTATAAGAAAAGGAGATTGTGTAACAATCTATTTACCAATGGTCCCAGAACTTCCAATTGCAATGTTAGCTTGTTCAAGAATTGGTGCTATTCATAATGTAATTTTTTCTGGTTTTAGTTCTACATCATTGGTAGATCGGATAAATGATGCCAAATCTAAGATCGTAATTACTGCTGATGGAGGATTTAGAAGAGGAAAGATAATTGAATTAAAAAAAATTGTTGATGAGGCTATTATTAACACTCCGTCAATACAAAATGTTGTAGTTCTACGACGAACGGGAAATCATATTGAGATGAAAGATAAAGATACTTGGTGGCATGATATAATTCAAAATCAATCATATTATTGTGAACCTGAATTGATAGAAAGTACGCATCCTCTTTTTATTCTTTATACATCTGGAACAACCGGTAAGCCCAAAGGAGTTGTTCATAGTACTGGAGGTTATTTGACACATATTTATGCTACAGCAAAATGGGTTTTCAATTTCAATCAACAAGATGTTCTTTTCTGTACAGCGGATATAGGATGGGTAACAGGTCATAGCTATGTAGTTTATGCACCTTTAATGCATGGCGTAACTGAGATAATGTATGAAGGAACAGCTGACTATCCACATCCAGATAGATATTGGTCAATTATTGAAAAATATGGAATAACTATTTTGTATACTACACCTACTGCTATTCGAATGTATATGAAATATGGCAACGAAATACCAAATTCATTTAATCTATCAACTCTTCGATTACTAGGAACAGCAGGAGAACCAATTAACCCAGAAGTATGGATGTGGTATTTTACAATAATTGGAAAGGAAAAATGTCCTATAGTAGATACATGGTGGCAAACAGAAACAGGCGGAATAATGATTAGCTATTGTCCAGGAATAGATACTATGCCAATGAAGCCAGGGTCAGCAATATTTCCTGTACCAGGCGTAGATCTAGCCGTTGTAAATGAAGAAGGATACATTTTACCACAAAATCAAAAAGGCTATCTAGTTATTAGAAAGCCATGGCCAGGTATGTTAATGACTTTATGGAATGATGATTATAAGTATATAAATAATTACTGGAAAAAGAATTACTATTTTACCGGAGATTATGCTACTATAGATGATGAGCTTTATTTCTGGCTTTTAGGTCGATCAGATGATGTTATTAAAATTTCTGGACATAGATTAGGTACCATTGAATTAGAAAGTACCTTTATATCACATGAATCCGTAGCCGAGGCAGCAGTCACTAGTAAACCTGAAAAGATAAAAGGTGAATCCATTATAGCATTTTTAGTATTAAAGAAAGGTTTTGTTGAATCAGATCAATTACGTAAAGAAATAATTGACCATGTCAGAAACAATATAGGAGCTATTGCTACTCCAAATGAGATATATTTTGTAAACAAGCTACCCAAAACAAGAAGTGGCAAAATAATGAGAAGATTATTAAAGTCAATAGTCAGTGGTTTAACTATAGGAGATACTACTACCCTAGAAGATGGCACATCAGTTGAAGAAATTCAGAAAATCTATAATGACTTAAATGATATAATAAAAATAAGTAAAAATTTATAATTATTCTTACTATTTTGATTTGATTATTTACTAATAAAGGTAAAATTCAATTCATAGAGTCATTATATTATTTGTGGAATTGGTTCGCAAGAGGGCTGTCCTAATTCCAGCTGTCATTGAATCTTTTTTTATTGGGATAGCAGAATAATTTTTGAAATAAAAAAAGATGAGGAGATGCAATACATAATGTAATCAATAAATGACTTTATCTTAAGTTTATTATTTTATAACTATTAGAGTACTATATAATTAATTAGATTTATTTGTTATCTTCATTCTATTCCACAATGAGATTATAAGTTATTACCCGATGTAATGGAACATCGCTCATAATTATAGAGGGAATGTCTTGGAATACTTCTGTCCTTATTTCGTGCTGACCCGATGGCAATGGTTTTATTATAGGCATTATCGCATTTATCTTTGCTTTATGAGATCCAAGTTTGATATCATAAGGATTATCTTTCTGTGTAACATTTAAAATAAACCATTCTGACGTAATTCTGAATTTATCAATATCAGGTATTTCTTTTCCATCAATTGTCACTGTTACAACTGCATAAGGATTATGAGAATAAACACAATCATCTATGATCTTATCATTTGGATTTTCAAACTCTCCATAACTACAACCTTCAGTTAATGCGGGAATTACAATTGGAGTTTGAGAAATTTTACAGTTATAGTTACGATATTCTATTTCACTGTAAAAGTCAGAAAGAAAAGTCATATTCTCATCTTTTATTAATAGACATTCGGTTGGCTTGTAATTAGGAGAGGCTGGTGATTCATCTGGAGGAAGATTGACATGCAAACCCCAAAATTTTGCCTCCCATTCGCCATACGTGCGATTATAAGGTTTAGAATCTGGTTCAAAAACGTAATCTTTTATTGATTCTATTGCCAAGACATTTGTAACAGAGAAGTATAATAGAGGGAGACTAAGAATTGATAATAAAATTTTGATTGTTATTTTATTAAATATTTTTTCCATTTATAATACAGGAAGTTAGTATGATTTATGATATTTTAGGTTTTACTCTTGTAAACAAAACTAAAAGTCTATTAATATTACTATAATGTTATTTCTTTTGATTATTGCTCGATCTTTTAAATTCTAATTCGTTTTTTACAATTTGAAATAGTTTTTCTATATCTCCTTTTTCAAGTTCTTGTTGATATTCTTTTTCTTTTTGCCTTATATCAAATTTATTACTTTGTAACGCTTTAACCATTATTTCTTTAATATCTTGTTCTAATTGT
>DASUZI010000126.1:0-2557 GCA_036376955.1 Nitrososphaeraceae archaeon | reverse complement strand
TTAACATCTTCTTGGTCAGTCTCATCACTACCACCTAATGCTTCAAAAGAACCAATCTCCTGTACTGGTTCTTCATCTTTAACATCTTCTTGGTCAGTATTATCGTTCTCTTGGTCCGTCTCATCACTAACTCCTAATGCTTCGAAGGAAGTTTGATCGACATCTTGGTCTGGTTCTTCATCTTTAACATCTTCTTGGTCAGTCTCATCACTACCACCTAATGCTTCAAAAGAACCAATCTCCTGTTCTGGTTCTTCATCTTTAACATCTTCTTGGTCAGTCTCATCACTACCACCTAATGCTTCAAAAGAACCAATCTCCTGTACTGGTTCTTCATCTTTAACATCTTGATTAGAATCTTGTACATCTGCAAGATTATCTTCATCATCGGCAGCATTGGCTCCTGGGATTATTAAATTGGAATTAAAAATTGGGTTAACATTTAATAGCATTTGAAATGGAGACGATGTCACCATTACTGAGGATATGACAAAAAGAAACGCAAGTATACTAATATTATACGATAGATTTCTCTGTTTTTTCATTATTAACATAATCAAATAAGACAAGTATTAAAAACTTTGTCTACTGATTGTTTTATAATATTATTCTACTTTTATATCATATAAAAAAACCCTGATTATTTTTAGAGATGATGTTTCTACAATAGTATTTAATAATATTTTTCTAACACAAAATGATTGGTTTATACCTAATAATAAAGATCAGAATGATACTAATAAATAAGTAATCATTGTCCCATATAGTTGATTATTTTTATGGTTTAAATCATCACGTTATTTTTAGATTTATCTATCTAAAATAAATTGGGACAAGAATCAGAAACTTTCGTATTTGATTAAATTATAGTTATATGAAGCATTTTCCTCGATAAATTTTTTTTTAGGTATTTTTTCTATTCCATTCTTTTTTGTCTTTAAGGAAGCCATTACTGCTCCAACTCCAAAGCTAAAAGCCCATAAGAGATCTCTTTCCTTTATAAAAGCACAAGTAAATGCAGATGCAAGAATATCTCCTGCACCTGTAGAATCTGAGGTGTTTACTTTATTTATATCAAGCCAATAATGTTTATCCTCATTTAACATGTGTATTCTTTGATTTTCTGAATATAGAACATACTTAATAGCGTTATTTTCTTTTAACTTAATAAGAGATTTTATATCATATCCACCAGAAAAACAAAATAGCTCTTGAGGATCCAACTTTATTGCATCAATATTTTTAAAAAATAGTGGATCTAAATTATCATGCAGGAAAATTTTATTATTTGTGTCCGTAGATCGAGTATATCCCTGAGGATCTAACATTAAAAAATCGTTCCTATGATTATTTATTAAATACTCTAGGACGGTAGAAGGCACCTCGTCCAATACAGGACTAATAATCCACCCATCCGTATTAATTTGTTCTAAATCAGAAATCAAAATAGGGTCACATTTATCTATTAGATATAATTCTCTATCCGGACCATTAACTTCCAAAATGAATTTTGTTGTTGGAGATTTGGAAAGTGAATTATTATTAACTTCAATATTAGAATTCTTAAAAAATAAGAGTTCATTTTCATCCAAATCCTTTCCAAATTTAGTAACTAACCTAACTTTAGCTCCAAATTGTTTAGCTATTAGACCGCAATAACAAGGAGGACCACCCAAGCTATAATTAATTTGATCGTTCTTAAGAATTATTTTATCTTTTACTATATTTGAAACAATTGTTAGTTTCATTTTTGCCATTTTATCCTACTTTTATTAATATTAACTATTGTAAATCCCATATGCTAAAGGGCCTTTGTATTATAAATATTTTTGACGATAGCATTTTGAGTATTATTATTATTACATCAAGTTCAATATATTCTACCTCTCTAATGTCAGTAAATTATAATAAGAAAATAAATAATAATAGATATTGCCGTTGAATAATAATGATAACTCACTAGAAACTGGCAAATATATCTGTATTCTAACCTATAAAAAAAACGGAGATGGAGTTTCAACTCCTGTTTGGTTCATCCGTAAAGATAATAAAATTTACATTCGAACTAGTAATCAATCTGGAAAAGTTAAACGCATTAAAAACAATAATAATGTTTCATATGCTTTATGTAATATTAGTGGGAGAATAAAAGGAGAGTGGCACAGTGGAGTAGCAAAAATAGAACCAGATGTTAATAAGATGATTTTTTCGAAAATAACTGAAAAATATGGTTTAATTGCTCAGATAATTAACATTTTATACAAAATTAAAAAAATGGAAATTATTATAATATCAATTGAATCTCGGGATTGAATTTATTATATAGGTAATAAAACCATGAATTTTATCAATAGTTAATTGTACGTTTCAAATACAATAATTTTGTAAAGCATCGAATCGCCTTTCTTATTTAGTAGTTTACCGATTAAATCAATTTATAAATAGATAAATTAATGAATGTCTCCCAAATTACTTTGAGGGCTTCAAATAATTTATAAAATTAACAATAGACAATACCAATAATATTAGTATTCAATTTTTTTAACATCATCATTTA
>DASUZI010000125.1:0-45122 GCA_036376955.1 Nitrososphaeraceae archaeon | reverse complement strand
TGGTGTTGTTGTTTTCTTTGCAGTTGTTTTCTTTGCTGGTGTTGTTGTTTTCTTTGCAGTTGTTTTCTTTGCTGGTGTTGTTGTTTTCTTTGCTGGTGTTGTTGTTTTCTTTCTACCAACTGCAGCTGTAGATTTTTTATTTGTTTTTTTATTACTGGATTTTGTTTTTTTATCCATAGACAAGTATATAATTAAACTACTTATTCTTATATTAATCGGAAACAGAATAAAATAATTATTTTCTATTAAATATAGTCTCCAATTATTATAAACATAAAAATAAAGTATTAGTAAAAATTAATAAGATAATTTAATAAAATAAGAGATTAGTTTTGATATTATTTTTTAAAGTATTATAATACTAAACATATAATCATTAAATTTCAATAGAAAAAATGAATTTAAAATATCAAAATATGTTCTCTATATTCAATTGAAGTAGCCAAATATAATAGTATATTTATATTATATAATAATAAATTAAATTTCATTTCTCTGAATCATATATAAAAATTTGGTTTAATTTAAAATATGATCAATTTCTAAAAATACAATTAATATATAAAAAAATTCATTTTTTACGGTTTTGATAATATAACACTTAATTTGTTATTTATCAAATCATTTATTTTTTTTCCGTTAACTTTACCACGAAGAACAGTCATACATTTTCCCATCAAAGCACTAGTCGCATATATTCCTTTTTCTTGTATAATCAATATATTATCCTCTATAATTTTATCAATTATTTTTTCGAGGTCTTCATCACTAATTGATTTGATTCCAAGAACCTTGATTGATTCATCAACACTTTTTGTTGTCCTATTCATCAACTTTTCCATAATCAAACTAATTGATTCTTTAGCAATAAGACCAGAATCTAGTCTTGTAAAAATATCTAATAGAATATTATTATTTAATACACTAGAATCATAACCTTGTCTTTCTAAGTTTAGAATACTTTCGGTGAGTTTTGATGCTATAAATGATGGAGAGACTTTAGTTAAACTACTAAGTACTTCAAATATTTCAAAATAGTTAGAATCAAATATTTTTTCAGCTAAATTTTCATTTAATTGATATTTCTTTGCTAAGTATGAAATAGTTTCATTCCAAGATTTTGGAACTTTTTCTTTTAGAGGAACAATAATATCATTTGTTATTTTAAATGGAGATATGTCTGTTTCTGGATACATTCGTGCTGATCCTGGTTTTGGCCTACTGTATATTGTTTTTCCATCAAACGTAGCTGCTCTAGTTTCTGACGGAACACCCGAACTAAAATTATTGAGCCTCTCACATATTGCACTTATTGCAATTGACATTTTTTCTCTAGGTCCACCAAGAATAATAAAACCATCTTTTGAGGTATCAATATCTAATATTTCATTAATCTTTTTAACTTCCATATCTGTTATACCGTAATTAGGTAACTCATCTGAATGAAATAGGCCTCCGAATTCATAAAATCTTACTAGTTCTCCTAATTGTTTACCTATTCGTATACCTGGATATGGCTCAAATCCAAATAATCCTTTAAAACCTTTTACACGTATAGCCATGAAAATATTCCCATTGTTAGAAATTACTTTTTGTACTATTTTAGAGGATGAATTCTTAAAAATGCCAGTAATATCTAAAACTTTATCTCCAATTACTATATCATTTGATTTTCTTTCTCTATTCATTTTTTCAGCAATTAAAATTAAACCGTGTTGTCTTATTGTTTCATATTCTATTACTTTTATTAATTGATCTAGTCTCTGAACTCCTTTTATTTCTACAATACCTTTTCCATTATTAATGGATATGTTTACGTCCTGTCTAATACTTCCTAGTCCTCTCGCTACACGTTTACTTGCCCTCAAAAGCCTTCCTAAAGTAAGAGCTATTTTTACTATTTCTGTTGGTGTCCCAATAACAGGTTCAAGAGCAATTTCAATTAGTGGAATTCCAAGTCTATCGAGTCCATATTCTTTAAACTTTCCATTATCTGATAATAACTTCCCAGAATCCTCTTCCAAACAAATAGTCTGTACTCCTATTTTTTTCCCATTGACCTGTAAATGGCCACCATAAGAAATTAACATTGTTCTTTGAAACCCAGAGGTATTTGATCCGTCAATAACTATTTTTCTCATAACATTTATCTCATCAATAATATTAGAATTAAGAGCAAGAGAGATTATCAATGCAGTGTCCATAGCATCTCTATTTATTTCATGTGGGGGTTCTTCATCTGCTTCAACCAAACAACTCGCAGTATAAGAAGAATGATATTTGATCGTACTCATTTTTGTAAATTCAAAAATACTCGCTCGATCATACGATCCTAGCTCACTTTGGGCGGGACGCAATTTCCTTAAAAAAGTAAAATCGTAATTTTCTGCTTCTAGGCATTTACAGTTGCAAAATAACTTGTTTTTTGTAGCTAATTGCTGATGAATTTCAAAGCCAACTTTTAAAATTATTTCATTCATACCAATAGTACATCATTCATTGATAAAATTGTATAATTTTAACTATTATGAAATTAGTACTCTACAATTGGAGTTATAAAAGTAATCTCATTTGAAATATTTTCCTGCATTTTATTTCTGATATAATCTAAATCATTATAATTTGCTAACAGCCACATAGCTTTTACCATAGCAGTTTCAGAAAGCATATTAGATAGTGGTATTACACCAATTTTTTGTAGATCTCTACCTGTATCATAGACATTTAGATTTGTTCTACCCCAAATACACTGAGATGTCATAAAAACTAACATTCCAGACGATATTGCTTCTTTTAAATAAGAAAAACAGTTTCTATTAATATGACCTAGACCCGTTCCTTCTATTATTATTACTTTGTATCCTAATTTTTGTACATTTTCTATTAATATTGGATTAAGTCCTGGATAATATTTTAATAGAAAAACTCTATCGTCGAATTTAGTTTTAGGTATTATATTGAATTCTTTGTTTATTTTGTTGCTATTTTTGGTTTTATGTAAAATTATATTTGAAGGAATTTTTTTTATTTTGATTCGATCGTCTTGTACAACTGCAATTGGAGAAATATCTATTGATTTAAATGCATCGCGTTTACTTGTATGATTTTTCCTTATTCTTGTACCTATGTGACAGTATATTTCTTCATCAGATATACTCCCATGCATAGCCACAAATACCCCAGAGTAGTCCAATTGAGTTGCAAAAATAACCGATGCAATAAGATTGGAAGACGCATCAGAAGAAGGCCGATCAGAAGATCTTTGTGCACCGACCATTATAACAGGGATAGGAAGGTCTTGTAACGCAAAACTTAATGCAGCTGCAGTATAACTCATTGTATCAGTACCATGAGAAATTATGATACCATCATAGTTTCCAGAATTAACCTTCTCTATTATTTTATTAGCTATTAAGTGCCATTGCATTGGACCAATATTTTCACTAAATTCATTAAATAAAATTTCAGTATCAATTGAAGCATAGAGAGAAAGTTCGGGAATAGAAGTATATAGATCTTTAGCTGATAAAACAGAGGTGACACCCCCTGTTCGATAATCTATTTTACTAGCAATTGTTCCACCTGTACTAATTATAACTATTTTTGGTAAATCAGAAATATGAGATAGATCATTATTATTTTCGTATTGCGATTGCAATGAACTAGAATTGTATAAGGTATTTTTTGATAATTTTTCTGTTTCGATAGTAAAGGAAGAAACTTTGGTGATAGATTTTATCTTTTTTAATATTATACCTACATTATAACCATTAGGCAATTTAATTACTATATGATCCCTTTCACTGGACTCATATCTTGGCATATATCTCCCTGTGATAATAGAATTATTATTTAAAACTACACTGACTGTATCACCTATATTAATATTATTAATAATGGGTTGAAGATCATCATCGTTGGTTGACATAATTCTAACTTATCATATAATTATAATTTAATTCTATCAAAATAATTTATTAATACAGTTATCGATTATTGATGCTTTTCGTTATATTTTTTCCATAGAAGATTTAATCTTTCTATACCATTTATTTCTTCTATTACTTTTGCAGTTTCAAAATGAACTAAGTCTTTCCAATTTTCTTTTTTAATCATATTTTCTCTAATTTGGGTTCCTGAAAATTTTTGTCTCTCAAATAAAATAGGTTGAATAATTTTTTTTTGTCTTTGCTGAAATAAAGCTATTGTGAATGGATCATTTGTAAAAACGACATCATAAGAGGGAACTAATAAGTCAAGGTTATGAGTCCATAATGCATGAATATTTGTATCAGGTACTGGAATAATAAGTATATTCCGGACATCAATTTCATCAATATGGATTAAGGTATTTCTAATCATTTTTATCCTTTCACCGGCTGTAAATGGGTTTCTTAGTTCATAACTTATCTGCGCACTGCCAACTACGATAACTAGAGTTGAGAGCTCCTGCAATGCAAATTTTATGGCTTCAATATGTCCTAGATGTAATGGTTGAAATCGACCTATGAGTAAGCCTATAAGCATGTATGAAAAAAGAATCAACATTAATTTAAAGGATCTACATAAACTTTTTTTAATATAATAAAATCTGACGATTTATTTATTAATTGTTATAATAAAGAATAATAATTAGACATTTTAGATGATTCTTTTTAGAGGTTAAGTTTTATGTTTATTATCATTAATCCTAATATTAATGACATTGTAATAACAAAAAACCCTCCAGCTAAAAATCCATATTGTGTTTTTGGAGTGTGTGAGTATCCTGATCTATATAATAGAAAAGATCCAAATACACCTACAAAAAGTATTAATGTAATAATAATTGTTTCGCTTATTGTTTGTAGTGATCTGGATGGTACAATGGTAAATCCTTTAGGAACCTTTCCACCTTCAAGAATAGCATTTATTAACCCGGTTGATAATGCAAAAAAGAAAACCAGATAAATTATAGATATTACAATAATGAGTTTTGATTTACTATAGTTCAATAAAAGATAGCATTTAAAATAATATAAATACCTTTTTTTAAATTATTATTGAGATTTCCTTTTTAATATACTTCATAATATAATAAATATAATGAGATGCATTATCTGTGAAAAGGGAAGGATTGAAACTTCTGAATATTGTATTTATCATACGCAAGCCAGAAAATATCTTGAAGAAAGTCATAAAAAATGGAATGAAGCCTATTCTACAAATTTAACATGGGATCAGTATCTGGATAAATTGTCAAAATTGAGAAGTGTTGGTATTTGGATTAAGGAAGTAATTGATATAGAATTAAAAAAAAGATAATGATGTTTACATTTCTCCCATGCCACCTGGTGGCATTCCTCCTGGTGGCATTCCTCCACCGGAGGATTTACTGGATGCAATTACATCATCAATTCTTAATATCATTGACGCTACTTCAGTTGCAGATTTAATTATCTGTTCTTTTACACTTACTGGCTCAAATATCTCTAATTTTGAAATATCAGCTATCTTGGCAGTTTTAATATCAACGCCCATCCATTTGGAACCCTTGCTCTGTTTTGCTCTAAGATCAGTTGTTGTGTCTATAGGATCCATTCCTGCATTTTCTGCTAATGTGACAGGTATTACCTCAAGAGCATCTGCAAATTTTTCAGCAGCTAACTGTTCTCGTCCAGATAATGTACTTGTCCATTCCCTAAGTTTTCCAGCAACATACGCTTCTGGAGATCCACCACCAGCAACGATGAATGGTTTTTCCAAAACATCTTTTGTAACCATTATTGCATCATGAATAGAACGTTCTGCTTCATCTACTACTCTCTGAGATCCTCCTCTTATTAAAATAGTTACAGATTTTGGATGTTTACAACCTTCAATAAATACCCATTTATCAGTTTCAACTTTTCGTTCCTCAACTAGGTCAGCATTTCCTAAATCACCAGAAACTAGATCATTTATATTGTTCACTACTCGAGCGCCAGTAGCTCTTGCTAATCTTGTCATATCACTTTCTTTAACTCTACGAACTGTGAGAATACCAGATTTTGCTAAATAGTGCTGAGCTATATCATCGATTCCTTTTTGACAAATTACCACATTAGAACCAGTAGTTTTAATTTTATCAACCATATCTTTTAATATTCTGTTTTCTTCTTCAAGAAACATTTTCATCTGATCTGGAGAGCTAATGTTTATTTTTGCATCAAATTCAGTCTTTTCAATTTCCAACGCACAATTCAATAATGCAATCTTTGCTTGATTTATTCTCTTAGGCATTCCTCCATGAACTACTTCCTTATCCAATACTATTCCTTGAATTAATGTAGTATCTCTTAATGATCCACCTGCTTTTTTTTCTACCTTAACATCATCAATATCTACTTTATATTTTGAATCAGGCTTGTCTGATACTTGTAAAACTGCATTTACTACAAGTCCAGCTAATTCAGCAGCTTCCTTTGAAACAAGTTTAGTTTGCATTGATGTCTTGGCTATTTTAAGTAATTCACTCTTCTCATTTGCGCCATCTATTTTTTGTGCTATTTTATTAAGGATTTCAATAGCTTTTTGAGCACTTTTTCTGTACCCATCTACTATAATAGTTGGATGGACATCCTTTGTTATAAGATCCTCCGCTTTTTCAATCAATGCACCGGCTAATATTACTACAGAGGTAGTTCCATCACCAACTTCATTATCAGTAGCCTTACTGATTTCTACCATCATTTTAGCAGCCGGATGCTGTACATCTATTTCTTTAAGAATAGTAGCACCATCATTTGTGATTGTTACGTCACCCAATGAGTCTACTAACATTTTATCCATACCACGTGGACCAAGACTTGAACGGACAATTTCTGCTATTAGTTTAGCAGCTGTTATGTTATTCTTTTGTGCATCTCTTCCCTTTGTTTGAGTGGATCCTTCTTTTAATATTAAAACTGGTACACCACCAGCTGAACCTTGTTGAATTGACATTCTATCATTTTCACCTAAAATTAATTTATAACAATGTGTCAGAACTAGGGATATTTTAATTTTCTGTAATACAATTTTTATTAGAGATTATTCATCAATTATAATAAATATTTTAAAAAAATTAATAATTATTAATTAAATAAGGAATCAAATTGACCCTTCTCTACGTCAGCATAAATTTCTTTAGCAGGTTTATTTTCAATCATTATACCGCTACTTACACATGATCCAATTATTTCTTTTGAGGCATTTTTCAAATCAATAGCATAAGATACATCTATCTTCATTCTTGCAATTTTAACAATATTTTCCATGCTAATGTTTCCGACATAATCTTTTCCTGAAGTCCCAGATCCCTTAGTGATACCAGCTTCTTTGGCGATTAATGCGGTAGTTGGAGGAATACCCACTTCCACAGTAAATTTTTTTGTCTCAGGATCAACCTCGACTTTAACAGGGACCTTCATTCCAGAGAAATCTTTGGTTTTATCGTTAATAGTATTTACAACTTGCAAGACATTAATTCCAAGAGGTCCCAATGAAGGTCCAAGAGGAGGTCCTGCACTAGCTTCTCCTCCAGTTACTAAAGCGGAGACAGTTTTTTTATCGCTCATGTCAAAAACAATATTTTTCCGAAATATAAATCGTCATTATATCTATATGTAATTAAATTATTTTTATGTTTACACTTTTATATACAAGTTTAAACTATCCACTTGTTTTTTTTAAATAATTTGCATCTACTGTTACAGGAATTTGATAGGGAGAATCGAGTAATACGACAGTAGCTTCTTGTTTTTCATAATCAACACGTATAATCTTTGCTTTCATCGATTTAAAAGGTCCGGCTATAACTTCTACTGTATCATCTATGCTTAACTCTGTCACTACTGGTTTCTTCACAAGATACTTTTCAACATCACTAAAAGGAAGATCTCCTCGTATTTGTCCACGAACATGTCTAACTCCGTATAATGCATCATATGCAATATTGGAATCAGGAGCTTCAACAATAACATAGCCCTTGAAATTCTCCAATATAAGAATAGAACGTAAACTTATTCTTTTTGAATTTATTTTATTTTGTAAAATATTTGCGACGACATTTTCTTGACCACCTGTAATTCTAATTGCAAAAAATTTTGAATCAGAATCCGGAATATCTATATTTTGGCTATTTTTAATTGATGGATCTGATTGATTATCTTTTGTAGAATTAACTTTTTTTACATTTTTAGTTTTCCCATCTTTAGGTAAAGTATCTGTATTATTAGATTCTAGTTCATTAGTATCTTTATCATAATGATCGTTATTAAACTCTATAATATCATCTGTATAATCATTTGTATCTTTTTTGTTTTTCATTAATTATAATACAATATTTTACGATTACAGTATATTATAAATTTATTTTATATTTTTATTTAATAGATGCATAAAAAAGAAAAATTAAAAATAGTATTCCTATTAACAATTAATTATAAATTCATGATCACTAGATAAGTTATTTTTTATATATAATAACTAAATCTACAAACTTTTTCAATTAAACTATATTATATTTAAATATTATGGATAAGATAAATGCATAAGTATTTAATAGATATTATACATAAATCAACAAAAATTGAAAACATCTATACAAGTAAATCAACTGGATTTACTCGATAGAAATATTTTAAATGAAATTCAATGGTGTTTTCCTCTTAAAGAAAGACCATTTTTAGAGATATCTATTCATCATAATATATCAGAAAATGAGGTTATGAAAAGAATACATAACCTCAAACAGATGGGATTGATAAGACAAATTAATGCAATCTTTGATACTAGAAGATTGGGATACAAGAGTGCACTTATAGCTTTTGCAGCAAAACCTGAAAGATTAGATTATATTGCAAATGAAATAAACAAACTTTCTGGTGTTAGTCATAATTATGAAAGAAATCATGAATTCAACATATGGTTCACTTTAGCAGTACCTCCAGAAAGAGACATGAAAGATATTTTGGATAAAATGTCTTCCCTTGATGGAGTAATAAAATATAGACTTTTGCCAACATTGAAAATGTATAAAATAGGTGTTAAACTTGATATGGTAAATAATGATTCCTCAAATCCTAAACCTACTGAGACGATTAAAGAACTTAATCCAGAAAAAAGTAAACTGACTGATCAAGATAAAGAGTTTATAAGAGAACTACAAAAAGATATAGAAATAATTCCAGAGCCCTTCAAAAAAAGCGCAGAGAAACTTAGAATAACACAGAAAGAATTATTTGAAAAGTCGAAGGAGTTTGAAGAAAATGGAATAATGAGACGCTTTGCTGCTATCTTGAGACATAGAGATGCAGGATTTACAGCCAACGGGATGATAGTCTGGAAGGTACCAGAAGAAGCAGTAAATAAAGTAGGATACAAGTTGGCAGAATTTCCACAAGTAAGTCATTGTTATAGAAGACCAACTTATCCGGATTGGGAATTTAATATATTTAGTATGATACATGCTAGGAGCATAGAAGCTGCTGAAAAAATTGCCAAAGAAATTTCACATATAATTAAAATCTATGATTATAAGATTTTATTCAGTTCAAGAGAATTTAAGAAAGAAAGAGTAAAATATTTTGAGGAGTAATCAATTTGATAATATTTAAAAATTATTTAATAAAATAAAATATATAACAAATAATTAAAAAACAATTGTGTTATCTTCTGAAATACAATCCCCAAAAATTGAATCCATCAAGTCTTTGGATATAGCAGATATAGCAATTATGAGTCAACTTGCCTATTCCTTCAAGGATGAATTTCTAAAATACGTTCAAATTGATTCTTTTACTTCTCCTGATCCGTTTAAAAATGAAGATTTCAATACTTTTTTAGTAGAAGTCGATAGAGAAAATATAGATAGAATAGTTTCAATGATCATAATTCGTAATGATTCCCATAATCCAACAATACCACTAGAAAAGATAATGAATGACAGACTAAAAATAATACAAATCTCTAAAGAGAAAGCATTGTTACTGAAAAATGAAATGATGCCAAAAGATACAAACAATTTTTATCAGTTTAGAAAAGATGGTACAGTTATTGGATATATTATGTTTGCATTTCAGATATGTGGACAAAATTATTAATTTTGAAACTCATAATACCGGTTCTTTTTTTATTTTTAAATATTTATTTTCTAAAATTTCAATTTCCATTACGTCAAAAATTAATTTAGCATTTTCCTTTTCTCTAGTTAGAATATTTTTAGCTATTTTCAATCTATATGATGGAGTCCATTGTTGTCCAATCTTATATTTTCCTTTCATATTATTGGGGATTAATTTTATTACGGTTACTTCTTGTACTGAATGCATTGTTGAGTTAAGTTTTTCATAATTACCTTCAGGCTGATATTTTTCCATTAATGAATTTAAAGCTAGTGCTTTCTCTTCATTATCTCCGATTATATATGACGGTCCTTTTATAACTACACTTTTATACAATGTATCAGCTTGTGATGCATCAGAAGGATGAAAATAATAGGATGGTAAAAAAGCCAAATGTTGATCTACTTCAAATCCTGTATTTGAATTCCGTTTGATATTATCTATTTTCTCGCCAAATCGATATGAATGCATGTATATACTATCTTGTTTAAGAATACAGGAATTATCTCTATATTTTCCAGCTTTAACATACACAAAATTCATCGGTATTATCTGGGGAAAACCATTGATATCTATAGTTGCAAATCTTCCAACTGATTGAGTATTTAGAAAATTAATAATATTTTCTTTGGATTGAATCTCAAGTTTTTTTATCAGTTTCATTAGAATTTTATTTCATAATAACTTTATAAAGAGATTTAAGATAAAATAAATAATTCATATTCCACCATTTATGAAATATTAATAAATACAACAAATTTATCAAAAATTTAATGTCCTTTGTTGATTTTTTGTTATATCCCCGTTTAATTCATAATTAAGAATTTTTTTCACTTTTTCAGCTCTTGCCTTTCCAAAACCTGGGATCAAAGCTAATTCGGATATCGATGCATTTATTGCTCTTGATGGTGTTTTGAATTTTTTAAGCAATCTTATGGCTAATTTATCTCCTACACCAGGTAATGATGAAAGTATAGATAACTGTTGTAATTGTATATGATTTCCTTTTTTTATTCTCTTAATCAACGGCCCATTGATTGTTATACCAGATTTTATTGCTTTATTCAATAAAATAATTAAAAATTTTGAAGTGTAATTTGCTGAAGGAGAATGAATAACTGGTATTCTAAATATTAATGCAATAGTTGCAAGAGCATCATAGACTTGTAAAATTTTCTCAAATGAAATTTCAATTTCATTAATTTGGTTTTCACTAGATTTTTCAACTTGTAGATTCAAAATATTTCCTTCTATTATCAAAATAGGTTTAGAATAAAACTGAGTCAAATCGGAACATTGAATAAAAAGTCTTCCATCATATATTGAATTAATTAAATCATGTATTGTCTTTCTTTCAATAGCTATTTCTGGTGCTATAATATAATCTCCTACTGAAAGTCGAGCAAAATCTATTTGTGCACCATCTTCAATTAAAAATTTAGGAACTCTACTATTTCGCTCTCTTTCATCTACCACAATACGAAAAGACACAAATAAAATTAAATATTCGGATTATTGTTTCTAACTAAAAATTATATTATAAAAATAACATTATTTTTGCGTTGTTGATTGCGTTCCTTTTAGCATTTGATTAATCTTATTTTCGACTTCTTTAAGATTTTCTTTTACACGTAATTCTTGTTTTCCTAACACCATAACTCTGGTATTTGCTAATTCTTTTTTTTCAGTAAGTTCTTTTTCTACAGTATCTTTCTCAGATTTTATTAATAAAGGTCCAGCTGCTTTATAAATAGAATCAGATGTAGTTGTTTTACTTAATTCCTCCAATGCTCTTTCTGTTTCAACAATTTCTAGTTCAATTTGTTGCTTCTGCATCATAATAGCTTGCAGATTTTGTTGAAGCTGTTGTAACCTAGATATTTGTTCTTTAAGCCAAGGAGGTAGTTCATTTTCTTGACCCAATTCATTGAATAATTAAATAATTGAATATAAATTCATAACGTTATGCAAATAACAGATTAGTTATACATAAATGAGTAGTTTTAATAAGGCGCAAGTAAGAATTGAGGACAGATCTTAATTCTGCCATATCAGAAGCAGAAATTTCAATGGTTAAGTGTGAGATACAATCTGTATTTGATAAATATAATTTAACTTGAGGAGTGATTAAAATTTTTGTATCGGGTTCTAATGCATGAGATAAAGATTCTAAAAATTTTTTAGTTTCTGAAGGTGAAGAGAGATCAAGAGAAATATTAATTTTAGCTTTGCAGTTTATCAATATTTATGTCATATGCTCCAGCGGCTACTTTAAAATTACATTTTGGGCAATTCCAAATTCCACATGCAACTCGCATAAATTTTAATGAACCACAGGAAGGACAACGTCTTTTTTGCTTTAGAGTCCGATATACTTTACTATATCTTTTTCTTACAGTGGCACCAAATTTTGTTCCTAGACCCTTTAGTACTGTTTGACCTCTTCTGTTTCTATTTACCACCTATTTTATCAGCTCCTTTAATTTAGTTCGTAAAGTCTCTGCTTTAACTCTTGCTGTTTGAGCAGCAAATTTTATTTGTTCAAGGGTGAAATAACCAGTCGATCCCTTCTGTATTGCAGTATATTCATTATTAGAATTAGTGGTTATTGTAATCCTTGATTCCATACATGCTTCCTCTTCAGCAGTAGGATCTACAATAATATTATTTCTTATTCGTATTGAAGTTATTGATACAGGTATTGTTGTGATTGGAGGTTCCTGTTTTTTTCCTGTATCAACCACCTTTTCATCACGAATTTCAAAAATTGGTAGTTTACTGCTTAATAATGCAGCAACTACAGCATATGAAGTTGCATCAAAAAGATTGCCATCAGCATTGATTATACTGCAATCAACGAAAATAACATAAACTGTTTTACCAGGAATTAAAACTAATTTATCCAAGTCTATCATCTGAGATTCTCTGATGCCTCGATCAACTACTCTAGCAAGCTCTATTGTCTCTTCATCAGGAGGTCCAGGTTCTATGTAGGGAGATGCAATAGGTAGAACTTCTGCAGTTACAATTAATGCACCTTTATTTTCTAATCCTTCAAATGGTGCGCCAGTTTCAACTTTTACACCTGCAATTACTTCTGAATTACCTAATCTTACCTTAGCAGAACCATCTGCTTTTTTTATTATATCTATTTCTATTTCTAGATCTCTTATATCTTCTAAACTTCTACCATCAAGTCTTTTTCCATTTGAAATTAAATCGAACATTTGTCGTTTACGTAATTGTTCTATTACTATTGGTGATTTTTTTGATAAACTCAATTCTCCTTATTCTCCTCTAGTTCTTTCTCTTCGCCTTCAGGCAAATCATTTCCAAAGTATTTTTCTATTAATGCTTTTCTTTGTATTTCATAAACCATTTTACATCCATGAATGGCTTTTTCTAAACATTCGTTAAATTGAGATTCATTTAATATTCCATCTAATTGTAATAAGGTTATCTGTTCAAGATTTGGTAAATATGCAACAGGCATATCAGCTGATCCTTCTTTATCTTCAATATCATTGATATCAAGAACTATTTTATCATTTACTTTTCCAGCTGCACATGCTGCCACCAAGTCTTTCATATTAACTCCAGCATCAGCTAAAGCCACTGATGCTGCGGCAATCCCTGCACATCTGGAGCCACCGTCTGCCTGTAATACTTCAACAAAAACATCAATAGCAGCTCTAGGATAATCTTCTAACATTATTGCTGGTTCTAACGCTTCACGCATTACCTTTGAAATTTCAACTTCTCTTCTTGAGGGAGCCGGGTTTTTTCTAGTATCTGTTGAAAAAGGTGACATATGATATCTACATCTTAAGACACATCGATCTGGAAGAGCCATATGTTTAGGATGAACTTCCCTTGGACCATATACTGCTACCATAATTTTGTTTTTACCAAATTCAATAGAGGCAGAACCATCTGCATTCTTTAAAACTCCTATAGTAATCTTAACATCTCTCAAATCATCAATAGATCGACCGTCAGTACGCTTTCCATTTTCATCTATTAAAATTGTTTGATCCATAATCTTTATCCTCTATTCCTAATGAGGTTGAACCTCTTTTGGAGATTCAGTATTAATATTTGAACTATTATCATTTTCCATATTATTGGAATTGTTATCTGGATTACTATTGTTGACATAGTCTTCGTTATTCACAGAACTATTATTAGTTTCTGTTTGTGTTATCTCCTCAGAAACATTTAGCAAATCTTTCACTTTTTGTGTTAAATTTGAGGTATGTGCTTCTTCCTCAACTAATTTTATAGCTTTAAAAGCGAGAGCAATACCTTCATCGTTTTTTCCAGTTACAACAAGTATCCCATTTTGCCCAATTAAAATTCTAGTTTGTGTAGCTTGTTCGATTGTTTGTATCATCGAACCTCGTTTTCCAATTAAACGAGGAACACGTGTTGAGGATATTTTTAAAAATTCACCATTAGAAATCTTACCTAAATCCTTTTCCTGAATGGTTAACATTGGATCTCTTGTTCTGTCAAAAGTTATTATTCTAGCTGTTACCAAATCACCTGGTGCAAGTCTTTTTTTCATATCATCTTTTGCAGGAGAAAAATCTCTCCCAAATACATCCTGAGCCGGAAGATGGGCTGAAAAACATGCGTTAATATCTACTTCCCAAGATAATGAAGAATTATCTACAATTTTTCCAATTACTATGTCATTTATTCTAGGAATATAAACACCTGACAAGGGAATAACTTTTATACCGTCTTTACTTGATTCGGCAATCCCTATCCTAGTAGCAATTATAAAATTATCTTTTTTTATTACATTCATTAATGGTCTATAATTTCCTTCTATAATTACATCACCTGGAATAACATATCTCTTCTTGATTTCTAACATGAATTATAATAACATCTCCTTATTAGTAACATTAACAAAGAAAAGTATCTTGTTTGTATCACTATATAACAATTTTATATCTTTTCTCAAGTTCCAATTTCCTATTTTAATAAATGGTATTTATTCATTGTTATTATTGTTCTTGGATTTGAGCAGATCCTTTTGTAATAGAATTTATTCTTTCAATGAACGTTCCACGTATTCCAGCATTTATTTCTATAATTACTTGTAAAGATCCATCCTGAAGCCATTTCTCATCTTTGAGATCTCCTATTCCTTTTATAATACTATAAGACTGAGCAGAAAATTGTGGTGGAACGGTAATAATTAATTGAAGATTTTCTGATTTTAATGGTAATATTTTTCTAAGAGAATCAATAATTTTTTTTGCTTGGTCCTCAGGTCTCTTGAATGGATCTATTACTAAACGAATTTGTTCCATCGCATTTCCTATTCTTAATGGTGGATGAGGAAGGTGTGTCTTTGGATCAATAAAATTTCTACTAATGTATTGAATAATTTGTTTTTTCTTTTCTTCAACCATTCGCCTACGCTGATCAGTTGTAAGATTAACATCACCATGTTCAAGTATATGTTTTGCAATTTCTATTTGATCTGTAGTTTTAAAATTTTTAATTAATTTCTCATTAGGAACACGTGTACCTTTATTAGCATCTGAATAAATTTCATCTGAAACTAATATATTAGAAATATCTACCTTTTTTCCTAGCTTGTAATCTAATGCTGGGTCAGGTTTAACTAAAATTTCGAATTTATCTGCATTAAGTATTAATCGGACTATTGAGAATTTACTATCAGTCATAGAATATTAAAAATGAGATTTTGTAATATATATGCATAGAGATTTAATCTAATTGAAATATTTTTGATGTAAAATAAAAATAATAGCTAACGGTATGACTTCTGTTTTTTTCTTCGAGCACCTGGCCCACCGAATTTCTTTGATTCAGTTTGTCTGGGATCTCCTGCGAGCAAATGTCTATCAAATTCAGTTATTTTTTTGCGAATTTCTTGTCTTACACTTTTTGACAATGGATGATCCTTTGGATCACGTCCTCCTTTAGCTTCTCCTGATAAAGCCCGTGATATCGCTACTGCACTTGCAAAAGCTTGTCCCATAAATCCACCACCTTCAACTTTTACTGTGATATCAATTTTATCTCTGAGATCTCCAATTATATTCATAGGAGTCAATATCAATTCTTTTGAGATGTCAGGTTGTATGATTTCTGCTGGAATATTATTTATTCGAACTTTACCATTCCCTTTGGAAATGGTAGCAACTGCTCTTGACGTTTTTCTTTGACCTGGATACAGATCTATAGTAGTAGTTTTAGTCATCTCTTATTATTCTCCTTTCCAACCTATTTGTTTTGCAACATCTCCAATCGTAGTGTAATATGATTCAGATTTTGTTATTTTAGCATCATCAAAAATTTTTATTTCCTTTGAACTTTGAAATTCTGTTGGCACTCCTATATATACTCTCAAACGTTTAAATGCTAAGATACCGCTGGGCTTCCTTCTTGAAATCATTCCTCTAACCATTTTAGTCAATATTCTATCTGGCCGTCTTGGATGATAAGGTCCATGGATGGGATTAGTAACAGAACCTACTTCAAGATATTTTTTATAATCTTCAATTGTTTTATATCTATTTCCGGATAACATAGCTCTTTCAGAATTGATTATTGTTATTCTATTGCCTTGAATTAAAAGTTTTGATACATGAGAACATATTCTACCGGCAATACAATTGGAAGCATCAACTATTATTTGTTTATTGATATTTGAAACTGTATTACTATTTTTAGATTTATCCAATTAGTCTTACACCTTTTCCATCTGGATGTTGATTTACAAAATCATTGATGGTAATAACTTTTCCTCCTGCATCAAGTATCTTTTTAATTGCAGGAATTGAAATTGAGAATGAAGCTACATTTAATTTATGAGTAAGAACTCCATCACCTAAGACCTTTCCTGGAATTATAATATTTTCTCCGTCTTTAGTGAGATTTTCTAATTTACCGACATTAATTTCAGATTTGTGAGATCGAGAATTTTCGATCTTTTTTTCTAGTGTTTTCCATAAAGGAGTTTTAGTTTTTTTGTATGCAATACGCAAAGTCCATTTAATATCATCATTTAAAGTATGAGCAACCATGGTTTTAACCTCATCATGTTCCATATTAATAATCCCCAAATAAATCTACCTAGTTTTAGATGGTATTTCTAATGATTTTATTATCTCACCAAAATTATTTATTTTAGAATTTATAATTTTTAGTGCTGTTTTTATAGTTTCTTCTGCAGTTAATGAACCGGTAGTTTCAATTATAAGGATTGTTTCGTCTTTGTCATTACCATCTTTAACAACAGCTGAAGAAGTAGGTTGCCACTTGGCATGATCTTTTCCTGTACCTAATCTAGCATATGCCTCGAATTTTAATTTTTGTCCAGGGGCAAGAGTAATTATTGGTATACTTTTACTTACTGGTTTCACATATTCATCTTCTGATACCAAATCACCAGACAATACAAGACGGGTTTTTTCTGAGGATTCAGCATCTAAAATCAACAATACGCGACATTTAGAACAACCCAATGTATTGTTACAATCACATTGATTTGAAGAGACAAATCTATTTAATTCCGTTCTTAAAGGAATTAATCCTAATCTATGAGCTATTGCCTCATCATGCATAACCGATGAATTCTCTAGAATAACTACATCATCAATTGCTAATGTTGGAACTTCGCTAATTGCGATCCTTCTTATAGCATTTAAATACTGTCTTGGAATATTATTAAATTTTAATATTATTTTTTCATATGTTTTTTCCAAAATATTTATAGAAAAGTCCAATAGTAATTCAAGATTTTTGTCCAATTCACTCTTAAAAATCTACCGACTACTACAATATAACTAAGGTTATAATATCGAATTACTAACGTAGGAATTAATTAAATTGAATAAATCATATGTAATTCTGATCTAATTTAATATACAATCATAACTATTAGTATGTAAATTATTAATCAGTTTTTTATTAGTTACTATCTTCTTTTCTAGAAATATAATGTTCTGTTAACTTTTTAGAATAACAATCATTACACAAATATCCTTGTATATTCCATTGTTTCATAGCTTTATATCGAAATAAAGAAATTGGGATGTTACAGACAGAACATTTTGTATTAGTAGCATTTTCTTTCATTATTTTTAGAATAATAAATATGATAATAATTGTATCGTTTCAAAGTCTATAAAGATAAATGAATACTTCTTAATTAATGGACTATGATTTTATAATATTGTATTACCTTCATTTTCAAGTTAAAGATATAATAATCTCGATTTAACTATCTAATGAACAATTAATTTGCTCAAAATTCAATGTTTATATAAAAAAATTAATTAAGACCTTATTCGAATCCATGATCAGTTAAATGGGACTAAATGAAAAGATTATTTTTCTAGGAATATTAGGAGTGGGTGCACTTGTAGGAGTAGTTTCATATACTATATTTTTAGATCTTCCACCTACACCCGAAAATACAAAATCAATCTATAGACAAGATCTTCCTCCTCCACCGACTGCACAAGCTAGTTCAAAGGCAGAATCAAAAGTAGATCCTGCAACTGTTAAAGCTGACGCAACATTGACAATTCTTGAAGGGGCTTCAACACAAGGTAATCCAGACTATGATCCAAAAGAACTTTCAGTTAAAAAAGGCAATATCATAAAAGTTGAAAATGCTGATTCTCTTCCTCATACAGTTACAAATGGTGAAGGACCAAACGATCCAAATTCAGCAAAAATGTTCGATACGAGTTTAATTATGGGAGGAGAAGCAGGAATTGTACAAACTGAAGAAATTGATGCAGGTGAATATATGTATTATTGTACAGTTCATCCCTATATGACAGGTACGTTAAAAATTGAATAATTAATAAATAACCAGATATTCTATTTTTATATTATAAATATTTATTAGATTTTCAAGGTTATCCATGTTTTTTTAGATATTTTATCTAAATTTTCGGATAACGATATACTTTATATGTAATTAACAAGTGTATTAGACTATGGTTTTTTTACAGGTTAAAGATCTGAATGTAAGTATCGACGGAAAAAAGATACTAAATGGTTTAAATCTAGAAATTGATAAAAATGAAGTACACGCTATTATGGGCGTAAATGGGTCAGGTAAAAGTACCTTTGCAAATGTACTCTTAGGACATCCAAAATATTCTGTTACTTCTGGTGAAATTATTGTTAAAGGAAAAAGCATCTTAGAATTACCTACTGACGAAAGAGCTAAACAAGGAATATTTTTAGGATTTCAATATCCTATCGAAATTTCAGGTGTGGGTTACAGTCATTTTTTAAGAAATGCTTATAATACTTTAAATAAATCTTTAACAGAAGATCAAAAAGATAGGGAAGTTTTCATTACCGTTAAAGAGTTTCATGAATATGTTAAAAAAAATCTAAATAATGTGGGCTTAGATCAATCATTTCTCGGAAGATATTTAAATGAAGGTTTCTCTGGGGGAGAAAAGAAAAGATCTGAAGTTATGCAAATGTTGGTATTAAGGCCAAATATAGCTATATTAGATGAACCAGATTCGGGTTTAGATATTGATGCAGTAAAAGCAGTTGCAGAGGCAATAAATAAATTGATTGCTACAGGAGCTGGAGTTGTTGTAATTACACACTATGCTAGAATTCTACGGTTTCTTACAAAACTTGATAAAGTTCATGTAATGGCAAAAGGGAAAATTATTAAATCCGGAGGAAAACAATTATCAGAAGAATTAGAAACTAAAGGTTATGGATGGTTAGGTTTAGAAGAATAGATTTGATATATATTTTAATTTAACTATATAATACGGCTAATTCTTTTTTTATGTATTAATGTCATTTAATAAAGATAGAAATAATAAATCAGAATCATCTAATAATAATGATAATTCTACAGAAAAGCAAATCATACCAGAAGAAAATGAAATAAAAACTGAAAGTATAAAAAAAGAAGAGCAGCTTTTCCTAAATTTTTCCTTTTTTAAGGTAGATTCAAAATGGAGATGGTTAAATGAAATAGGAAAGGAAGAAGCAGCAAAAGAATTTGAAAGCTTATTAGAGGTGGCAAATACCAAAATGAAAGTCATTTCATATTCAACAATAGGTCTAAGAAGTGATGCAGATTTCATGTTATGGATGATTGCAGATTCTGTTGAAAAAATGCAGATTTTAACATCAAAGATTTATTATACTATACTCGGAAAATATGTTGAACCTTCTCAAATCTATCTATCTAGTTCAAGAAGGTCAGTTTATTCTACTCAAGTCAAATCGGGTTTTATGACTAATCAAAAACCACTTAAATATAACATAGTCTATCCATTTATAAAATCAAGAGAATGGTATCTTCTTCCTTTTGAAAAACGGAAAAAAATGATGGAGGAACATATAGAAGTTGGAAGAAAATTTCCAAATGTGAGACTTAATACATCCTATTCCTTTGGAATTCATGATCAGGATTTCATGCTCGCTTTTGAAACAGATGATCTAAATGATTTTCAAAACTTGATTATAAAATTACGTGAAACTAAAGTTAGTAGGTATGTTGTTAAAGATACCCCTATGATTGTCTGCCTTCATAAAAATATCGGACAAGTTATAAAAAGTTTAGGGTGAATGAGTATATAGATGATTGCACTTAAAGAATGGGCTATTATTTGTAAGGCTCTGGAAGATGGGAAACAGATGTTATTGCTTCGTAAGGGCGGAATTATGGAATATAGAAAAGGATTTGAGGTTAAACATAATGAATTTTTACTTTATCCTACATTTGAACACCAATCTATCGAATCAATTAAAGATGAATATAAAGAAAAAATAAAGGAGATATCAGAAGAACACAATATATCCTATTACAACAACAACAGAAAAAAAATAGATGAAAATGACAATAATTTTAACACTGCAAGTAATAATATTATTAAATTGCTTGCAAAAGTAGAAGACGTTATAGAGATTTCAGATAAATTTACAATTTCAGAGTTGAGAGATTATCATATATGGAGTGATGAATATGTTACTATGCGAATGAACTACAATCCAAGTAAACCAATGAATGTTTTATTATTACGAATTTATAAAATAAGAAAACCATTAATTGTTGATATCAATGATAAGTGGGCAGGATGCAAATCATGGATAGATATTGAAACAGATAGAGAGTTTCTGAATTCTCACAAATTAAAGGGGCAGAATACAGATTATGATAATTATGAATCAAACTCTAACAAAGTAGAGATATTAAAAAACGAAAAAACTCTAATAGACCCTGTAATAAATGATGATATATTTTATGAATCTCTTAATGATATTAGGAAGGTAATTGGAAAATGAAATATAGAAAATTAGGAAGAAGTGGAATAAAAGTTAGTGAGATTGGATTCGGTGCGTGGATTATAGGACTAGATTGGTGGGGAAAAAAGATAGATGATGACGAAGCAATAAAGATGTTAAAAAAGGCATATGATTTAGGAATTAACTTTTTTGAAAGTGCTGATATGTATGGAAAAGGTAAAAGCGAAAAATTAATTGGCCAAGTATTTAAAGACATGAGAAATGAAATAGTTTATTCGACCAAATGGGGATATGATATGTATGGCCATGAGCAAATAGGACATAACGAAATTCCTCAAAAACATGATCCTGAATTCTTGCGCTTTGCATTGAGAAAAAGCATGGAAAGATTACAAACTGACTACATAGATGTTTATAGCCTACATAATCCAAAAATGGATGCAATTAAAAATAATGATTTATTTTATACATTGGACCGCCTTGTTACTGAAGGGATTATTAAAAGTCACGGGATAGCACTAGGTCCAGCTATAGGATGGGAAGATGAAGGACTATACTCAATAAAAAACAGAAATATAACATGTCTACAAACAGTTTATAACATTTTAGAACAAGACCCAGGACGTTCTTTTTTGAATACTGTAATTGAAAATTCATCTCATCACACAGATAATGAAAATGTGTATGATGTGGGTATAATGGTCAGAGTTCCTGATGCTTCAGGATTACTAACAGGCAAAGTAACAGAGAAAACTACTCTGAATCAAAATGATCATAGAAGTTATAGAAAAAAAGAATGGATAATGACAGCATTAAAAAAAATAGAGAAAATGAAATCAATTGCAGAATATAAAGATTGGACCATATCACAATTAGCGATTAAATTTATTTTATCTCAAAAACCTATTTCTGTGGTAATGCCTACTATATTAAGTTTAGAAGAATTGGAATTATTTGCAGAAATGTCAGATGGTTTATATCTAAAAGAAGAGGAACTTAAACAAATCAATGAATTATATGAAAATAATTTCTATCTTCATCAAAATATTTCTAAATAATCATATTTTTTTCAGTAATCAGTATATTTCTCTCTTCTGAAATGTAGATTCAAAGCACAAAATTGTAATAGTTATATATAAAACAATATCAGAAATTTGGCTGGTAAGCTGGATAACAGTTTCATTTATTACAAATACTGCTAAACTCTTCTATGCTTGTATAGTAAGAAAGAACCAAATCTTTGTACCAGTTCCATCTATATACGTAACTCCTTTTATTCTAATCTCTAAAGATTACCCATGTCTTGTATGTATTAAGTACGGAATCAAGAAAGTACAAATACAATAAGTATATAACAATAATTTTAGATATTCTTTGTTTTTGATGAATTTGATTAGCATTAATTAGAATAGGACATTGTATTTGCTATTAAAATATCTAAATTATAATAATATTATTTACATTAATGTACACAATAATATAAATTAATATAAATTAATGATATTTATTTATGCCTTTGCATAAAAGCCTGAACGTCGTTCATATATTTGTCCATTTTGCATAGCTTTATTTAAAAAGTTTTTGGCATCCTCTTCTGAAAATCTTCCTGTTTGAATTAGTTCATTTATAAAATTTTTTTCTTCTACATCATTTTTATCTTGTCCAGATAAACCATTAAAAACTTCCATGAATAGTTTTAATTTTGATATTTCACTTTGAGGTTTACCATGTAAAACTCCAAGATCCACTCTTCCAGTATTAACATCTACTCCTGCCGTTTCTAGCATAGTTTGAATTAAATATATTGCACGTTCGGCATCATCAGAATCTACATAATCTTTTAATAATAATTTTGAACGGGCGGTTGCTAATCTGACTAATCCTTCAAGTTGCCTTGGTGTAACAGTAATCATACCCTCTGATTCGACATTTCTCATTTTCATATAATAATCTCTTATCTTATCTATAGCTTCAACAGTTAATTTAGGTTCCATAGTTTTTGAATAAGCGAGATATTTACTAAAGAGATCAATGTCAATAAGATATTGCCCAGTACTTTCCGATTCTCTATGTAATTCTAATATATGACTAGCAATACGATGATCCTTTTCCTTTTCTGGTATATCTCTAATTACATAAATAATATCAAATCTTGTTAATAATGGTATTGGTAAGTTAACATTTTCTGTAATATTTTTAAACGGATCATATTTGCCATATAATGGATTTGCAGCTGCCAATATAGAAGTTCTTGCATTTAATGTAGCAACAATTCCTCCTTTTGCCACAGAACAGGTTTGCTGCTCCATAACTTCATGTAAAGCTGAACGATCTTCTGGTTTTATTTTGTCAAACTCATCTATACAAACTAGACCTTGGTCTCCTAGTACTACAGCACCTGCCTCCAACATCATAATACCCGATTTATCTCTTATTACAGCTGCAGTCAAACCAGCAGCAGTAGAACCTCTTCCTGAAGTATATAACCCTCTTGGAGCAATTTTGGCAGCGAATTTTAACATTTCTGATTTGGCTGTACCGGGATCACCTACTAAAAGAACATTAATATCTCCTCTTCTAGCAGATCCATCTTCTAATCTTTTTGTTACTGACCCTACTATTAATAATAAAATTACTTCTTTAATTACCTCATGCCCATATACATGAGGAGCATATGATGAAATTAGAATATCATATGCATCATTTTTACGTGCTAATGCAAAAATATGTTTCTCATCTTCATTACTTATTTCCAAACGTTCTATTGTCCTACTATCTTTATCTGCAGTCCTTCCACCCAGATATTCAATATTATTTCCTTCCATTCGTAATCTAAAAAGACTTGTTTTGATTTGTTGTGATAATTGTTCTTGCTCTATTCTTACAATTCCAGTTAATAAGATCCGGTCTCCTGGTCTACATTGATCTACAAGATCTCCTATAATAGTTACTTCTAAATAATGTGGCAAGTGACCAGCAGGAAGATCCTCTGGAAGTTCTTGTAACCTTACCATTTGAAAATCAATGAAAATGCTGGTATCTGGATCCATTTCTAACTCTTTTTCAGAACATTTGCTACATCTTACTGGTTTTTTTAATACTAATCCTCGCAGTTGAACTTCTGTTATTTCACTACAACTAAGACATCGATAACCAATTTTTTTTGCTAATGGTTTTACTTCAGATGATCTTACAACCATTCCTGAAACTCCAACAAGTTTATTGATCACTTCTGCATTTATTTCGCGTAAACTTTTTTGTACTGTATAATTTCCTACTCTGACCTTTATGTTATTTTGAATCTCATTCGCATAATCTGGATGGATTTCATATAGAACATTAAATATTGCTCTAGTGAATGCATCAAACATTTCATCGGGTTCGTTAGTAATTAGTTTTGCCAAGTCTGGCTTAAAGGTATCAAAATCGATATAGTCAACAACAAGTGAAGTAGAATTTGCTGCCATCAAGTTATTAATTCTATCAAAATATTTGTAATTTCCAGTTCGATCTTTGAAAGCACGTAAGAATTCCTCTAAATCATTAACCAATGCAGATTCAGTTTTTTGAAGTTCACTCAATACCTATTTACAGCCCTTTGTTTAAACTCTGAAGAAGATTTATGGATAAAATTGTAAAGTTCTTTCTCTTCAGCTGAAAGTTTCTTTTCCAGGTCAAGAGATAAAGCAGACGCAGCCGCTAATTTAACAATTTTTTCTATTCGGGAAGTTACAAACGAATTTAGAGAAACAATAATAGATTCTTTTTCTTTATCTTTTAATCTTTTGATAAAATCGTTTGCACGAATGTAAAAATCTAGATCAATCCCTGAAAGATCATGAGGTTTTGATATTCTTTCTCGATTTAAAGATCTTGAAATATAAATTAGAATATCCGTGTCTTGAATTTCTATGAAATCATTTTCTTCCAAAATTTGTGCTAACCATCTAGGAATTGAATCTATTTCTCCTTCTTTTGCTTCTAGATCAAGCCCATCTATATGGATAGAGAAATTTTTTTTGAAGGTGATCCGTGTTTCTTCCATTAAATATTTAATATAATAAAATTTTTGAATAAAATCCATCTGTTTTTTAAATTGATCGTAACGATCAACATTATCATTATTATTATTAGCTATTATAACTTGGTCCAATTTATTTTATATATTATTTCATTCAAGACTAATAATTCTTATTAACAAAATAAATTAGTAATTAGTATAATAAATTATATTATAATATCTACTATACAATAGATTAAGGGAAAAGAAGATATTAACTATAGAAATTAGGTACTCAAATCATGTCCTCAAACACTATAGATACAAAACTTTCAAGCTTAATGTGGGTAGAGAAATATCGACCTAAAAGAATCGAACAAATAGTTAACCAGAAGGATATTATAGCCTCACTTAAAAATTTAATAAAAAAACCTAATGAAATACCACATCTATTATTTGCTGGGCCTGCCGGTGTAGGCAAGACTACCACAGCTTTATGTTTATCCATCGAATTATTAGGAGAAGGATGGAAAAGAGATACTCTTGAACTAAATGCTTCTGATGAAAGAGGAATAAAGATGGTCCGCGAAAGAGTAAAAGAATTTGCAGCTGTAATTAAACTTCCAAGTGGAACCAATGAAAAAGGAGAATATTTCAATAAAGACGAGAGACCTTATAGAATAATAATACTTGATGAAGCAGATGAAATGACATCAGAGGCACAAACTGCTTTGAGAAGAATAATTGAAGATAGTTCTAAGACTACTCGTTTTATAATTATATGTAATTATCTTTCTCAGATTATCGAGCCAATCCAAAGCAGATGTGCAATTTTTCATTTCACAAGACTTGAAGAGGGTCACATCTTAGAGTATTTAAGAATGATTTGTAATCAGGAAAAGGTAGATTTTGAGGAAGAAGCATTATCAAAGATTTACAGATATACCGAAGGAGATTTGAGACATTCGATAAATATTCTTCAAACAGCATCAGGATATGGACAAGTTTCAATTAAAAATGTAACATATGCAATTGGACTTTCTGGTAAAGCAAAAGTAGGAGAAACAATACGATTAGCACTATTAGGTAAATTTAATGATGCGCGTATAAAACTTTTAGAATTGTTATATGCTTATGGATTATCTGATACTGACTTTTTCAAATATGCTTATCAAGAAATTAAAGATTTGGATATAAAGAATCTTGATGAAGTTATGTCAATAATGGCTGAATATGATTATAGGCTTTCTATTGGGGCACATTCAGAGATCCAATTAACGGCATTTCTTGCGCAATTAGGTAAAATTGGATCTAATATTAAATTAAAAAAATAACACAAACTGGAAATAAATTCTATCGTTATGTAAATAAAAATGATGATTGTTATCGATAATGAAATTTAAAGAAAAAAAAAATAAAATAATTTCATTTTCTACTGCAGTATGCATTGTTAGTGGGGGAATTGATTCTATATGTACTGCAGCTTATCTAAAAAAGCAAAATTTTGATCTATACATCATTACTTTTAGTTATGGTCAAAGAGCAAATTTAGAGATTGAATATGCAAAGAAGTTTGCTAAATATTTAGATTCAAAACAACACAAAATAGTAGATATATCATTTATGAAAGACATTTATGGAGAAACTAATATTCTTACGGATGACAAACAAAAAATTCCTAAAAATTTTGAGTATAGTATAATAGCTCCTATAAGAAACGCAATTTTTATTACTATAGCTACAGCTTGGGCAATGAATATTGGAGCAAAAATAATTGCATACGGAGCACACACAGGAGATAATAATTATCCTGATTGTAGACCAGAATTTACAAAATCAATAAGTAAAACTTTGAATCTTGGAGATATTGATGGAATAAGCTCAGGTTTGAGAAAAAAGGTTAGTATATGGTCACCGGCTATAGATGGGTTAGATAAACCAAAACTAATAAGAATAGGTTATGAAATCTTGGGAGATAAAATTTTTGAAACGTGGAGCTGCTATTCAAATGGTATAGATACAAAAGATGGGGAAAAAATACATTGTGGAATTTGTGAATCGTGTATAAATAGAAGAAGAGCTTTTAGAAAGGTTAGCATAGATGACAAAACAGAATATGCCAATCATTGAAAAGAAAATACAATTAAGTGAAATATTCACAAGTATAGAAGGAGAAGGAATACTATGTGGAACTAAGACAATGTTTGTTAGAATGGCAGGATGTCATTTAAAGTGTTATTGGTGTGACACTAGTTATGCTTTGGCGATGAATAGTGGAAATACCTATTCAATCAATGAAGTAAAAAAAATGATAAAAGAGCATTTGCAAAATAATACATATAAAATTAATTTTACAGGTGGTGAACCGTTAATTCAATACGAGGCAGTAAAGGATCTGGCAAAATTCATTAAGGAAGAAATAGGTTTAAGAACATATATTGAATCTTCTTGTTATGATATTGAGCGATTCAATAAAATTATTCCTTATATTGATATTTGCAAAATAGAATTTAAGACAAAGGATTCACATGCTGTTGATATTAAACATTATAGATATTTATTAAATAATGAAATAGAATGTTTAAAAACTGCAATAGACAATAAAAAAATCACTTTTATAAAAATTGTTGTATCTAATTCTACATCTATTCAAGATTTTAGAGAATTGATAGAAGTGATTTTTAATACTATAAAATGCGAGGACTTAGCAGGATTTATAATACAGCCAACGTCTACGATAAATGAACCAACTGTGAGTAGATTGCTACAGTTTTATGACCTTATTTATCCGATATATAACGAAGTTCGTATAATTCCTCAGTTGCACAAGATAATAGGAGCAAGATAACTAAAAGATGACAAATAGTCGAGTACAAAAAACTGGAACAATAAATAAAAATAAAATTGAGAAAATAATTAGACAACTTTTGATTGAATTAGGAGAGAATCCCGATAGAGAAGGATTAATAGGAACACCAAAACGTATTGCTGAAATGTACGAAGAAATTTTCTCTGGATATAAAATGAATTCAGAATTAGATGTTAGTTTTAGTGAAGAAACTAATGCGATAATAGCTAGAGATATACAATTTTATAGCATGTGTGAACACCATATGCTTCCTTTTTATGGAAGAGTTCATATTGCTTACGTTCCAAATGGCAAGGTATTTGGACTGTCAAAATTAGTTAGATTAGCTGAGAAATATTCAAGAAGAATGCAAATTCAGGAACGATTAACAACTGAAATAGCAGATGAAATATCTAAAAGAGGAGTTAGTGGAGTAATTGTTATAGCTGAAGGGGAACATCTTTGTATGAAGATGAGAGGAGTTAGAAATAATAATTCAATAATTACTATAGCGTACAGAGGAATATTTGAAGAGAAAGGCATAAGAGAAAATATTCTTAATTTAATTTATACTAAACAAAATCATATAATTAATGTATAAAAATAATAAATAACTTGAGATATTAATCATATTAAAATATAAAGGTTGTTTTTTATCTATATTTACATTATATTTTTATAATGAAAGGCTTATAATGAAGTAAATTTTCTATAGGTAAGAAGAATGGCTGACGCGAACTTTAGGGTCCAGTCTCATAAATTTACTCAAGACAATATTCAAGCTACGTTAGTTTGTTCAAAATGTGATGAGATATTTTCCAAGGAATTTTTATTGGATCTGGAAGGACAAACCATAGAATTTAGATGCCCTGTTTGTGGAGTTTCAGGTGAAGCTGATTTACCTTATAAAACAGCAGAAGAAAGAGAAGAATTTGATGATGATTTAGATGAAGTAGAAGAAGATACATTTGATGAATTTGAGGAAGATTATTAAAGGATCTAATAATTGCAATATTTATTACATTTCAATTTAAATTAAATTTAAATTATTAATATACAAATGCCAAAACTAAAAATAAGATTCTATTAGTTATTTTAATTTCTCTGAATTAATTTATAATGAGTAATTTATTAATAAAAGAACAAGAATTTATGGAAAATAGAAATAGCGAATATAACTACAAGCTTAATTACTGTTATTATGTATTTAAATTAGAATTGAGATTATTGTTTATTACCACATTTTATACAGAATTTAGAATCAGCTCTAAGAGTATTACCACATTCAATACAGAATTTTGATTCTGGATTTGTAGAATTTTCAATATTTTTAGAAAATGATGATTCTGTTTTGTTAAACATATCAGTTACTGCTCCTGTGGGTTTGAAAGTTTCATCTATATCAGGTAAAAGATCTGAAAAATTGATAGGTTGATTAATTGATGTCTCATCGGATTGGCTTCGCTCTTCATTTTCTATGTCTCTTGTTTGTAGATAAAGTATAATTCGAGGTACTTCCTCGCCATTATTTTCAACAATTTCAGATAACCAGACTACAAATTTTTTAAGTGTCATGTCAGGTGTAGAAAAAGTCAAAGAATGAGTGGACATATATTCTTCTGCTGCTGATCTACCATCAAATACTTGCATCATAAATAGAAGGTCATAACTTGTTTTTAATTATTGCGAATTACCACATTTGCTACAAAATTTTGCTTTTGTTGGAATTAAGGTTGCACAAACTATACAATTTTTAAATGTTTTATTATCTTTTAATGAATCCATGTCTGATGTAGTTATATCTTGAGATGGTTTTTCTAATTCTATATCAACAGGTTTAAGAGTTGGTTCTATTGATGATGAAGAATATTGTTGTTGACTACCACTACCACTACCTTGAATACCTCCAACTGAACCTCCACCTCCACCAACAAATCCACCAATCCCAAAACCTACAGGAGAGCTCGCATTCGAGTTAGGTTCTGCAATACCACCAGTAGGACTTTTAATTGAACTTCCTTTATCAATTGCTGATTTTATTTCTAATATTACTTTGATAGCTAGAAAATTCATTGCAGAACTAGCAATTAGATATTTTCCAATACTTGAGAAATATTCTTTATCATTCACTTTACCTTGTTTATAATGTTGTGTAGAATCAATAAGCGTTTCATACGCATTTTGAGTATCATTGATTAATTGTTTTAATTTTTCAGTCAATCCACCGAGCGTATCAACCCCAAAAGAGGACATTAAAAATAATGTTAGTTTGGGTTTAATAAAGTTTGAAAAAAAAGATATATCAAGAATCAAGTTCCAATATTAAGACAGACAGCTTCAAAATAAATTTCATTAATATTAATAAATCATTCGGTAATGTTAAAAGATAAAACGAGTAGTGGTTAAAGCGGTTCTTTTAATTTTGGTAATACTATTTTTTCATGGAACAGCTGGAGCATTTGGAATACTATATTATCTTCATCAAGTGTATATCTTTTCAGCCAGCACATTAGATTATATACATTCTATTTGTTGTTTTTATTAGTTCTGCTGACTGATTATTGCATTTTTATTGGTTACAAATAGATAGTTAAATTAAAGTATACAGTTATGGGCAAAATTATTTGATTTACTATAACATTATAATTTTGGATTCGACAGTTCTTAGTTTAACCTGTATTACTTTCATTTATTCCTGTTCTTATGTCATGGATAATATTAAACAATTGAACAAAAAGATCCAATGTAGGACGAATTATAACATTATTATATATTATATAGCTTTCAATTATCTTTTTTCTATTAATATATTCCATTGTATCAATTAAAGAAAGATGATTATCTTTTTTATTATTCAATCTAGAGAATCATCTTGTTGATATCAGCTAAAGTCATCACCTATCTATATCCATATTTAACGAATATAACAAAAATATGAGATAAATCCAGTATGTAAGAATATAGTAAGTTGTAACTTTCTTTAATTTCCTCTATAGTTGTATTCGATTAAATTCTTTTCTAATTTATCTGAAATTTTATTAATTTTTATAAAACTATATAAGATGATAAAAATAGGAAAATATAAACTACAATAATTCATATCAGAAAATTATATAAAATTATGAAATTGTTGATTAAATGGATTAACTAAAGAGAAGAAATAAATTTTAATGGAAGTAGGGTAAAATATAGTCGATTTATAGTATGAATGCTGACTCTAAAAGAACAAAACCGTTGACTTTTCGAATAGATACTAAGATATTAGAGAAAATTAGGGAGGAAGGAGGAAATAATCAAATAAGTGTCAGTAATTTTATTAATAAAATTTTAAAAAGATATGTAGAATGGGACTCATATGAGGCCAAAGTAGGTATGATACCCATCCCAAAGTTACTAGTTGAGAAGCTTTTTGAAAAAAGAAGTACACAAGAAATTATTGATTTAGCTACTAATGTAGGAAAAAATGAATTGGAAGATATATTATTGTTTATGAACAAAAAAATAGATTGGATTTTGTTTTTGAATTGGTTCGAGTTGAGACTACAAAATTCAGCTATCGAAATTGTACATACAGTAGAAGCAAATAAACATACATTTATAATGAAGCACGGAATGGGAGAAAATTGGTCTCTTTACCACAAAACTATTTTTGAATTAATATCAAAGGAGAATTCTAAGAATCCTGTACATATAAACTATAATAGTAGAATCATCTCAATAGAGTTTTATGAATAATTAGAATTTTTATAGAAATTATTTATCACATCCATAAAGACAAAAATTTATCTTTAATATTATCTTAATAGTACAATAGTGGATGAACACAATGCTCAAGACAAAAGAAAGACAAGTACTTTTACATTAAGAATAGATGAAGGTATTGCAAAATCATTACAAAATGATTCGCAACTTCAAGATATAAGTCTAAATACTTTGATTAATAAAATTTTAAAAAGATATGTAGAATGGGACTCATATGAACCCAAAGTAGGTATGATACCTATGGCTAAACCGGTTATAACAACATTGTTTAATATGATGAGTGAAGAAGAAATATTAGATTTAGTTTCAAATTTTGGCAAAAATGTAGTTCAGGATATAGCTTATTTTATGAAAATGAAGTCAGATCCAGATTCATTTTTAACATGGTTTGAGATTAGGATGAGAAGGTCTTTTGTAGAATTCAATCATCTTCAAGAAAATGATCGTCATATATATATTTTAAAACATGATTTGGGATATAATTGGTCTTTATATCACAAAAAAATATTAGAAAGGATTTTTAATGAAATTTTTAATAACCCTGTTAGTATAGTAATATCTGATTTTATGCTTACAATTCAATTTGAAAGATAAATTTTTAATAAATATATTATGATTTCACTGGAAAAAGTTATTCTTCCAAGTTTTCTAAAATTAAAACAGAATGGTTAAAAAATATGATAGTAACAAAATGATAAATATAAAATAATAATTATTATTTTCTTGAATGTTAATACTCTGGTATATAAATAAATGAAGATTTAGGAATAACTTAATCCATTATCACATGATCCATAACTAATAGTATAACATATACAATTATCACTTAATCCAATATTTCGAAATGAGATAGGATATTCATTCTTATAACCATCTTTATTGGGAATTAGTACATTATGAGGGAAAAATGTAATTGACTCTGAATCGTTTTTATCTACTAAACCAAACATAAGTTGAGAAATCTCTATTTGATATCTTATAGGGTAAATATATGGGCCTGTTTTATTCCACCATTCAATTCCTGTAAATTGATTTAATGTTTGATAATCAAAATTCGTATCTTTAATATTGAGATTGAATATTTCTGATTTATTTATCGTTTGATCTGTTAATACAAAGTTTATTTGGTCATTTTCTCGGTCCAAATGAATTATACGCTGATAGGAATGATAAATTACAGGTAAGACATTCTTAAATCTGTATTTATTTATACCCAAAAAAATTGCCTCAAAGTAGTTTTGATTATCAAACTGACATATAAGATTTAATTCAACAGGAAAATTTTGAATATTAAATAATTCTAGTAAATATAGCATCCAAGATTTATTAGGTATTTGATTTCCTAGATCTTTTTCCAGTTTTATTATATCAGATATAGCTACAACATTTATTGGAAAATATAATTTACCATTATTAATCACTCTACAGAATGATCCTAACCAATAATGCAATAATATTATACTTAAACTATAATTAATTAATATATCTTTACAAGCTATAAAATATGTAAATAAGTAATATATAAAATACAATTATAAATTCATTGATAATGTCAATTTAACAATAGAGTATTAGCATGATAGAGAAAATTGATGAAAATATTTAATTCGTAAAATCAATAATAATTCTTAATTAATCTCTTCAATATCAGTACTGAGAAAGTAACACATTGTATGTTCATAATTTCGATTTTCAAATCTATATATCCGACAATCTGAAATTTCATAAGATTTTGAGTTTTGAACATTCAACAATAATTGATATTTAGGAATCTCAGAGACAGATTCATTTATTTTTTTTGTTATTTCAATAAGAATCGGATCAGAAGATGAAGTAAGAAAGTGTCCTTCGTATCTGGCAGTCTTACCAGGAAAAAAGAAAAAATCCTGAACATTCAAAACCCTGTTTACCATAAAAAAATTAAGTAACCTTACTTATTTAAATCATAACAAGCATATACTAGTCATATACTTGGCAAGTATAATTTCAATACGGATATCAGAACATTATATAATTATTATCTTTATATAACAAATTATCTTAATATGAAAAATGGAAAATATATACCCTTAATGATAATTTTTTCTGATTTTATTTTAATTTTTATCTAATCTAATCTAATTTGGAGTTCTATATGATACTTTTTCTAGATATCGTTTGAATAATTCAAGACTACTGTAGAAAATTTTTCTCATTAAATTATTAATAAAACAAATCTAACATTTAGTAACTTGAATCATCCAAATTTACTGATATTTCATTGATTATAACATAAATTACCAATATAATTATAATTTGATTTAATTTTTTTATATTATTTTCTTTAATAACTTAATTATTAATTTTAAAATAGGCAAGAAAGTAGAGAAGAATTAGATATTTATTTTACTATTCATTTTGTATATAATAAAATTTTTAAAAGTATTAATAAATACAAACTTAAATTTGTCTATTAATTGCAAAATGAATTTTCAGTATAATTTTAGAAGGAACTTTTTAGTGATAATTACGGTATGCTCAATCTTTTTAGTTATTCCTATATTAGAAAATATTTACGCAGAAGATGATTTTGAGAAACAATTCCTTTTTAATTATTTTTATAATAACCAAAATAACGATAATCATTATTTAGAAAGTAATAATGTAATTCCTAATCAATTCATTATCTATCTTAGAGATAATAAAGAAAGTAATTCAATAGATCCAATTGAATTTTATAATTCTGAATTGAAAGATACGGGAACTGAATTATTATATGTCTATTACCATGTAGTAAAAGGATTAGCAATAAAGATTCCTAACGAAAAAGTTTTAGAACAATTGAAAAATAATCCATCAGTAGTATATATAGGAAAGGATAGAAAAATATCAACCTTTATAGATACACATATAGAAAATCAGGTTATACCCCAAAGTGTAGATAGAGTAGATGGCGAAAGTTTAAACAATATTAACTCGAATTTTGTTGATGCAGATATAGCAATTTTAGACACTGGAATAGATTTAGATCATGCTGATTTAAACGTATTTCATGAAAGATCATTTATTCCAGGAACAATTAATGCTGATGATGACCATGGTCACGGTACACATCTTGCAGGAGTTGCAGCTGCTAAAGATAATTCTTTTGGCGTTGTAGGTATTGCACCTGGAGCTAGATTATGGGCTATTAAAGTACTTGAAAGCTCAGGAACTGGAGAAATTTCTACTCTAATCAAAGGATTAGACTACATTAATCAAAAACCAAACCAAGTTGACGTTGCAGTTTTAAGTTTAGGTTGTGAATGTGAATCAGGCGCATTAGATATTGCAATACATAACTCAATAAAAGCTGGTATTACCATTGTAGTAGCTGCAGGTAATGAAGGAAAAGATGCTAGAACTTTTACACCTGCGAATAATCCTGAGGTAATAACAGTATCTGCAATAGCCGATACTGATGGAAAATGTGGGGGTAAGGGGCTAGCATCTCCATATGGTGCGGATGATATGCTTGCAAGTTTTAGTAATTATGGTGACGTAGTAGACATCTCGGCACCTGGTGTAGATATATATTCTACTTTTAAATCAAATTCATATACAAAATTAACTGGTACAAGTATGGCCGCTCCTCATGTTGCTGGAGCGGCAGCATTGTATAAAAGTTCACACCCAGAAGCCTCACCTCAGGATGTCAAAAATTATCTTATAACTTCAGGTACACATCTTTCTGATTTGTGTAAAGGCAATGGTCACGGTTATTTTGCTGGAGATAAAGATAGTTTTCATGAACCTTTATTGTATATAGGGACAAATAAAATTAACTAATTGAATCTTGTAGAGCGTTATTAAACTGGAGGAAGAGATTCAGGACATACCTGAATACACACCTTTCCACTTGGACACTTAGGCATTACACAGGTTTCGGAAGAAAAGTTTTTCGGTTGTGTTTTATTTATACTAGTTTCGTTAAAAGATGTGTTATTATTAGATACTTCCGCTGTAATAACCAAGAAAGTTATTACAGTTATACTAATAATAAATAAAATTATAAATATATAAGCCAAATGTACATTCTATACAATAGAATAAACATGTTATATTTAAAAATTTATTTTTGTTGTTAATAATAAATTTTCATATTATTTAAATTTGTTCAATTTCAATATACATATTAAAATTTAACTCAAAATAGGGAATTTAGAATTGTTATTTATAAATCTATATATATAAATTATGAAATATTTTGTTTATTTCGTCAAAGGGGTCCTACAATATTAAAATACATTTTACTTATCACAGTAAGATAACAAGAGAAAAAGAGATAAAATGTTAATTTCTATCATACTACTATGAGAATGTGACACATATACAAACTAAAAGCCATTATAGAATTCAGGTAACAAATATATTGAAATACTATATTAATAAATAAAACTACGAAAAATACATTAATTATCAATTGATATTAACTTTCTAAAGCAAATAACCTTTTTCACCAAGTGATCAAACATCATCAAGCAAAGGTTATGACAATTTAAATTCTTATTAGAATAGTGTGTATTGATTAAATTAATATTACACTTTATCAATTAATGAGTAAATGTTAATTAAAATTTCTATTATTTTATATTTGTCATCTTTTATATTATTGACATTACTGTTTTCTAATAACAACAATACTGGTTATGCATTAGGTCAAATATCAGATTATTCACTAGAACAAAATAATTCTAGTGAATTAAAAATTCAAGATTTGTTTTCACAAACGTCTAAATCTGTAGTTCAAATAACTGTTATTGATCCTCTTTCTAATGCACAACAAGGTTTAGGTTCTGGCTTTCTCTATGATAAAGATGGTCATATAATAACAAATAATCATGTTGTTACTTTTAATGAAGGAAATAATAATTACCTAGTAACTTTCTCAAATGGAAATTCATATCAGGCTAAATTAATTGGTCATGATCCATACAGTGATTTAGCGGTTCTCAAACTTTCAGATCCAATAGATATAGTTCTTAGTCCAATTCCTTTGGGTAATTCTTCATCTCTTAGAGTTGGGGATACTGTGGCAGCTATTGGTAATCCTTTTGGCTTATCAGGATCTTTAACGGTAGGCGTGGTCAGTGGTCTAGGAAGATTACTCCCAACAAGCGATGGTAGTAATTCTCCATTTTCTCAATTCGCTATGAATTTTAATATTCCAGATATCATACAGACAGATGCTGCAATTAATCCTGGCAATTCTGGTGGTCCATTATTAAATTTGAAAGGTGAAGTAATAGGAATAAATTCTGCAATATATTCTAACACAGGTGTTAATGCAGGAATAGGGTTTGCTGTACCCTCTAATACAGTAAAGAAAGTTGTTCAATCAATTATATCGTCAGGAAAATATCTTCATCCATACCTTGGTGTAGTTGGAATGGATATAACTCCTCAATTGGCTAAAATATTTGGTTTGAATGAATCAAAAGGCTTTTTTATTACCGATATAACTCCAGGGAGTCCAGCCGCAAAATCAGGCAAATTACAAAAGGGAACTATAACATACAATCAAAGGGGAGAAATAATTGACGCGGATGGTGATATAATAGTAGCAATAGACGATAAAGAGGTAAGAAAAATAGACGATATTCTAACTTATCTAGAGAGAGAAAAAGAAGTAGGAGATACTGTTATATTGAAAATTTTAAGGAATGATAAAGTGGAGGATGTTAAGATATTATTAGATCCTAGAATAACAGAAGAAGATTCTTCCTTATTACAACAATACGATAAAGAACCTGTGCCCAAACAGGATGATTTTCTTACGCAATGTTATCAATTCTTACCTAAATCACTATGTGACTTGCTAAGATAATTTTTTATTTTTTGGATTGGATCAGCAACAACAGAGTGCTCATAAAAGATAGAATATTATTAAAATGGCAAAGTTACCATAGTGAAATATATGATGTATACTATCTACGAAATCGAAAAAATAGTAGAAAAATAAAATCAGTTACAATGATTTCAATCGTGCTAAATGCTATTAGAATTCAGGTTACTGAAAAACAAATACATATAGTCTATTATAACAAGATTAATAATTCATTCATTCAAAGAAATGTAAAATCATTAAAAACCTTTTAATTAAATAATATTAGTTAAGAGAATGCAAAAAGTATAAAAAATAAACAATAACAAAAAGATGTTATTGTATTGTATTTACAACTAAAGAAGAGATAATACATGATCTTCATCAAAAATATAAGGTGCTGATAGACTTGAGCTATTGAGCATAAAACATCACATACTACTAGAGTACAAAAAAGACATAAAAAATAAGTTTAGAAATCATTTTAGAACGTTATTTTTTGAATATATGTATAAGGAAATAATTTTTATTGATTTATATTTATCATCCAATAAAATAGAAACCTATTGCAATAATGATATATACTGCCGTGAGCATTACTCCTTCAAACCAATTACTTCTACCATCGTGTGCAATTAGATTAAGAATAATAGCTGCAAGAAATAATGTAACTAATTCGTAAATTGTAAATTCTAATGTAAATGGCTGATTTAAAATTATTCCAAATATTACCAATATTGGTACAACAAAAAGCGCTATTTGAGTTCCTGAACCAGCCGCTATTCCGATGGATAAATCAATTTTACCTTTTCTCGCAAGAATAATAGCACTACTATGTTCTGCAGCATTACCAACTATTCCAATTATAATAGCTCCAACAAATAATTCTCCAAAACCAAACTGCTTACTAGTTTCTTCTACAGATCCAACCAAAATTTCACTTATGACTACGACTCCTACCATACTAATAGCTAGCATAAAGAATGCCCTTTTCTTATCCCAATGTTTGGTGGTGGTGTCACTATTGTGATTGTTATTTTCTTCTTCCATTTGTGGAGAAACAAACAGATGTTTATGAGTAAAAAATGTAAATACAATTCCTGCTATGTATACCGATAATAATATAATTGCTAATGCATCACTTAAAAATTGTATTTTAAGTTGGTTTTCAATTTCAGCAGGTTCTAGTATAGTACTTGATAAGATAGTTGGAATTGCCAATCCAATGATAGCTAAGAAAATCATAGTTGATTGAAGTCCTGCATTTTCACGACTGAATAGTTGTTCCTTTTTACGAATCCCCCCAGCAATCATACTTAAACCAAAAATAAGCATAATATTTCCAAGAATTGCGCCAGTAATTGATGCTTTTACAAGCTCTATTAGACCAGCGTTAATAGCTACTACTGCAATAATTATTTCTGCTGCATTGCCAAAGGTCACATTTAAAAGAGATCCTAGAGTAGATCCATAATGTGTAGAAAGATGCTCTGTTGAATCACCTATAAGTTTTGCAAGTGGTATTAATGCTATTACCGCAATAATAAATATAATAATATGATCTGCATGAACTAAATCCAAAACAACAGAAATAGGTACAAAAACAAGGAAAAAATAAATAATAGAAGGTTTTGTAAATTTCAAGGTATTTTTGATAATGATTATAATCGGTTATTTCAATGTTTATTAATTATATAACACTATCTACATGTTATTGCTATGTATACGTGATTTATTGGTAAAGAAATGATTGTGAAATTCTAAATAAATTTTATATAAATCCAATTTTAAAATTCTACAATATGATATCTTTATAAAATAGTCATAATCATTATTTTATTAAAAATATTATTAAATGGTAAAATCATAATATCAAACTTTATATCATAATTAATTAATCTAATAAAAACGATTAAATCAATTTCTATAGAGCCAATTCATTACAACTTCCACAATTTCACTAACCAAATGTTGCTTTGATGAAACTATGCTATTTAATTTAGAAATACTACATGCGATAGAACTATCTATATTACCATTTGTATTCTACTTAAAGTGGACTTTTAACTATAAACCTAATAGTGGTTGAGTCAATCTATTTTCCCCTTTCCCTTCTCTTTTAAAATTTATATAACCAAGATTGAGAAAACATCTCTTTTTATTATATTTGATATCATTTTGATTCTTTTACTACTTGTTTTTCTTTTAATGCCATTATACCAGCGATAACAAATAAAATAAGTCCTGGTATTCCAAAAAAGGTAGCTGTAGCGAATAATAATGTTCCATAAATAATTAAAGATATTCCTACGATCCTTGTATTTTTTATATAGAATATAGAAACTATTGCTGCTAAATTGATAAGTAATACAAGGAAAACATGCAAAATAGTACCCCCTAAAAAAAGCCCTAAAAGAGGTATACCAATTAATGAATTTATAAAAAAGTATATTACCAAAATTATTATACATACCGTTATTCCTAATGCAGTATTAATTATTGTTAATTTTTTATATAATTTCATTTTATATTTAATCGATAATAAATAAATTAAACTGATATATTTATGTAATTTTCAATTGCGATGATTTTTTTAAAGAGTTCCTCTTATAGGTCATTTTTCATTCTTATATCATGCCCCAATTATTGACATTTAATTAAGAATTATTGTCAATCTCTATCTATTACAAATTGGTTTATATAATTTATAAAAAATCTTTAATGGAAGTATTCTACCATTCTTTTAGAATTTTCATCATCATTAATTACTATAGAATGATAATTATTTTCTTCTTCTTCATTTATTTCAGCATGAGATATAAGAAAGATCTGTCTAAAGCTCTGATCTTTCATTAAAATATTCATTATTACATTTCTACGAAATTCGTCAAGGCTGGTCATGGGTTCATCCATTATAATAAAATTTATCATAGGTACTTTTTTTTCTACATGTTTGAAAGGTCTGATAGTCGACATAAGCTTTGATATAGAAATCCTGAGTGCAAGACCAAGAGCTGATTCATCGCCTCCGCTTAGCTGTTCTTTATTCTTTGTTATGTGATCTTTATTATCTACCAAAGTCAAAGTTAGACCGTGAGATATTCTATCTTTTATTTTTCTCATCGTAGATGATATATTAGCGATTTCATATCTACCTTCTGTAAATGGTATTAGATAAAAGTTAGTACTTTTCATTAAAACATCAGATAATCTTCCTTCAACGATATCAGTAGAAATAAAGCCATCTATTTCTCCTAGTAGAAATAGAACATGTTTTAACAAATACTCTTTTTCTTTAAGTTTCCCTTCTGAAGTTCTTAAGCTGATTATTTTCTTTGTTCTTATTTCAATTTCTTCTGTCATATAAGAAATGTCTCCTTGAATATTTTCAATAATTTTAGCTTTTTCCTCAATTCTCACTGTAACATTAAGTCGTTTTGAAATTAGGTCATCGATACTATTACAATAAAAATTTGCTAATAGGTTATGAATATTTGATACTTTTATATCATTACAAAATGTTTGTAAATTTAATTTATTTGACTCAAGTTTTAAAAAGATGTCATTTTTCTCTTTATTGAATATGTTTATTTCTTTTTTCATTTTTTCGAGCTTAATTTTTTCCGATTCTATCCTCTCTTTAAAATTTTTTACAAGCTCTTTTGATGAAAATATATTATTTTCTATCTCTGATATTGATGAGTTAAGATCATCAATTACCCTAAAATTTAAATGATTTAGTTTTTTATTGTATTTCTTATATACTTCTGAAATAGAATTTAACTCATCATAAAAATTGAAACGTTTTTCTATTAAACCATTTACTATGGTAACTATAACTTCTATTAACTGTCTTGCTCCTTTTTTTTCATCAAGTTCTGTCTCTATTTTCTTTAATTTTTTTTCAAATTGACTTATCTCTTTTTTAAATGAATTTTCTTTATTAAATATATTTTCTCTTTCTCGTTTAAGATCAAATATTAATGTATTTTTATCGTTAATGTAGCTGCTACATATTGGGCATTTATCTTTATCTTGTATATATTTAATGCTATTGTTCTGAATCTCATATAATAGCTGATTAGATGTAAGAATTTTTTTATGTTCCTCCATTATATTTAATATTGAAATTCTTTCTTTGTCAGTCTTTTCTAATTCAATTTGATTTTTTTCTTTAACTTTTTTAAGTTCTTCTACATTATTTATCGATATATTTTGAATATCTATATTTAATTTTTGATTTGATTTTGATACCAAATTTCTTATTTGTTGTTCATCATTTATTATTCCTTTTAATATATCACTTATTTTTCTTATACTATCTTTTGGTGGAAATTCTTGTAGTTCTTTTGAAAGGTTTGAAATTTTTGAATTTAAGAGAAATATTTTATCTTGAAAATCTTTTATACGATTTTCTTGTACTAATATATTTTCTTTTTTATAATTATACATTTTTTCTCTGTAATCTAAGTCCTTTTTATGTTTCTCTATTTTTTCTATTATTACCTTAATTTTATGTAATATCTCTTGAGATGGATAACTCATTAAAGTACTTTTATCTTTTTTTATTTCCTGTAATTTTAGTGAAAGTTTTTCTTCTTTTTCTTCTAAAATTTGTTTCTCCTTTTCCAATTCATTTTGTTCTGTTAATAAACTTCCAATTTGTATTTTTAAATCTTTGATTTCTTCATTAATATTATTAATTTGATTCTTTAAGTATTTTTTTATATGATCGTCGAAATCATTTAATCCAAACAAATTCTTGATTAGTTCCCTTAATTCACTTGGATCTGCTAGTGCAAGTTTATCTACTTCTTTTTGTCTAATATATACAGTTTTTTCAATTACCTCTGGATATACTCCCAAAAGTGATTCAATTTCTTGATTAACTATATTTGGGCCTCTACAAAGCTGAATAAATTTATCTTCATTTTTTTCTTTTTTAAATAGCAATGCAGAAGATTTCACTAAATCATTTTGAGATTCCGGAAATGACTTTCTTTTTCTAATAACTTCAATTGTTCTTATTACTCTATACAGAATGTCACTGATTTCAAATGTGATAGCTACTTCACATTTAGATTCTCCTGTTTTAATTATAGATTTTCTATCTTTTTCGGCCATAAGATGTTCACCAAGTAGACCCCATAGAATAGATTCTATTATACTCGTTTTACCCATTGAATTTTTTCCCTTGATAATAAAGAATCCTTCTCCAAGATATCCCTCATATGGTATGGAAATATTATCAAATGGTTTGAAATTTTTTGATTCTATTTTCAAAATTTTCATAATATCACTACTGATTCTTTAATGATTCAAAGAAAAGTTTAGCAAGCATGTTTGAATCTAAATTATGTTTTTTTAGATCTTCTTTTCTAGTAGATGTAATATATTTTTTAAATTCTTTCTCTGGATCTTCTATTAAATATTCTATAAATGTATCATCTTGTTTAATTTGTTTAATTATAGTATCATCGTAATATTTTGGAGTTTCTAGAATAAATTCTACTATGTTATAGTCATTGCTATTTAATGTTATCTTATTCAGATAAGATGATATTTCATTGATATTAAAAAAAGAGCCATAGCTTTTATTTCCTTGTAAAGTTATTTTAACTCTAGCAGCGGTTTGATAGTTATAAGGCATATTAAGTTTATTTTTCTCAAATACTTTTTTAATACGATCAATAATTTTAGAATTATTATCGTCTGAATAAATTTCTACATGATCACTTACTATTTTTCTTTGTTGCGGTAAAAGTTTTTGAATCACTTTAATTTTAGATTTAGAAGAAGAAAGAGAATCATCAATATCTATAATCAAATAACCTTTTTGATAAGTTTCTTCATTAAAACTCCACAATTCTGTCGATCCAGCATACCATCCATTATCATTTATTTGTTGCATTTTATGATTATCTCCTAGTCCAATATAATCATAATCTCCCATCAAAAAATTGCTGTTTAACGTGTGGTTTTCTATCATTCCATGAGCTAAAAATACGTTTATCATCTCCGGATTAATATTATTATTTTGTATATGGACCCATTCTTCATATTTTAATAATAATTGTGGTAAGTCATTGGATTCTAATGACGGATGTGCATGAATTCTTAAATTCAAAGTTGGAAAATCTTTGAATAAAGGTTGTTGATTTCTTATACTATCTCTTATATCAAAATATGTAAAAAGATATACATTATCAAACCAAATTGTGTATTCAGTTAATGGTGAAATTCTATATTGCATATAACGGCCATGATTTCCGTCAATTATAACAATCGGAATATTATTTTCGTGTAATTTTTTGAATGTCTCAGCAGCTACTGTTCTTGCAAATTCTGGGGGTGGAGAAGGATCAGTTCCTGATGGAGTATCAAAAAAATCCCCACTATGAATTATGATATCAGGTTTTTCATCTTTATCAAGATTTAGTATTTCCTCTATAAATCTTCTCCAAGAGTTATAAAAATCATCTTCTAGTGGTTTTATCTCTTGATTAATAATAGAAGATCTTGTTCTTTTTGGCCTCTTTCCAAGATGAGTATCAGAAATATGAATTATTCTCATTTTAACAAAATTTAATTTTAAATAATGAAATATTAAAATCATAAATGAAAATAATATAATAATTAAAAATCATAATTATCCTGAGTATAAGTTAAGCTGTTAGATATACTCTTTCTTGGAAATGAAAGTAATTTATTTTCTTTTACAAATGTCTCTGATGAATTAAAGACATTTAAAAAAAGTGGAGTACCAGCAAAAGAAAGAGGAGATACTGGTCCTTGGCTCATAAAAGAATATTTTCTTGATTTAATACTAAATGAAGTTGCAGGATCAGTAAATGATTGATATAGTTTAAGTGCATTATTATCAGATACTAATTCTCTTAGAGTGGCTAAATCATTTCCTATTGATAAACCAAAACCACAGAACATTATTCTTAATTGTTGAAGAATATCTTTATGTACACTTGAAATTGAGGTACTTATAAACATCCATCCTAATCCATATTTTCTAGTTGTTCTCACTGCATCCAAGAGAGTAAGTCTTACATTTTCAAGGTCAGAATTTTCATATTTTTCTCTTCTTGCAAATCTATGAGCTTCATCAAGTACAACTAGAGTATTTAGTGAAGTATTTTGTTCCCAACTTTTTTCTCCTAGATTTATCAAACCATACAAAATTCTTTTTAGAATTAATGCTTGTATAGTTTCATTCCAATAATCTAGTTTTAGATGATGAGCACT
>DASUZI010000124.1:0-2170 GCA_036376955.1 Nitrososphaeraceae archaeon | reverse complement strand
AATAGAAAAAACAAAAGGTTGATTATTAAATTACTAATATAAGCTATACATATAATGAAACAAATAATAATTCAATTCAATAATTAAATTACATTTTTTGACACATAAGTAATTCATAGTAAATATAAGAATTTTTAATTAGTGAAATAATAAAATATATTACTTCTTGATTACAGCTAAAAAGAAGAATATAAGACCTATTGTTGTTAAAGAGGCAACAACAAGGTCTATACCTGAGGAAGGTTGAAGAAATTCAAAAAAATTTTCGAATCCTTCAAAAAATAAATATACAGCAAAAAATAGAAAGGCAAAAACGGCATATAGTATTTTTTTAACAAATTTTTTTTTATATGCAAAAATTGACAGTGCTAAGAGAACACTAGCAAGTATTGCACTAATTAAGTAAGTATATCCTTCAAGATGTTCAAACAACGAAATTTGAAGTTTGAATATCAATAATAAACTAAATAATACTATTTTCTATCTGCCTCGTTAGATAGTAAAAAAAATAGTTCTTCTAGATTATTCGCCCAACTATTCCATAGATCTAAATAGTAATTTTTTGATAACTGTATTATTTTAGAAATAGTATTGAAGTTATAACTGCATAAACATAGTATAAATTTTATATATTTTATTTCTATCTTATTGTTACAGGAGATTAATCTTGCCATACTTCTTGTAACTCTTAGTTTCTTTATATAATTTACCTTCCTGTGATAGTTTTTATTTCTATAGTAAATAGTAATATTCAATATACTAGTATTTGATATGAAATTTTATCTTTATTTACCAAACCTAAAGAATACTTGATTATAGCAGCTAACTATAAAGAGATAGTACAAAAAAATTTATTCCATAATACAACATATAAATATCAACTCATTTTTTAACCGAAGAAGGTAAAAGAGACAATAAATATTAAAGAGTAAATTCTGAGTTATCTCAAAAGTAAAGTATTATACTTCATCAGAGAAATGAACTAATTCTTGATATAGAATTTGATAAATTTAAATTATTATTTTGTCTAAAATATTTACCTAAATTAGTATAAATTAGCCTTTAACCTAAGCAATCGAGCTTTGAAAAATATGATTAACTCTTTTTCCAAAATATCTGTAAATGTTTCATCGGTTATGCTATTTCTTACTTCATCTTTTATCGTGATTAGTATAATTATCTTAAATAATAATTCTTTTGCAAGTGAAAGTAGTACTAGCAACAATAATGAATTTAATATTATAACTGCGGCTGATTTTGGATGCTCTCTAAGGGCTCAAGAAAATATTAAAAATATAGAAAGATTTGAGCCAGAATTAGTTCTAGTTCCAGGTGATCTTAGTTATAAAAAGACAGCTGATTGTTGGTTTGATATGACCAAAGGATTAGACTCAAAAATTAAAATAGCAATCGGTAATCATGAAGCTTATGAAGAAGAAGGACCTATAGGTGAGATATTAAAAAAGTCGATAATGGATCATTATGGTCTCGATAAATCGTATTACTCGTTTGATTATAGGAATGTTCATGTACTGGTACTGGATACGCAATTAGAACTGTCAGTTGATACATTAAAAGCAGCAGCAATAATAAATGATACTTCAATTAAAAACACAGAGGAAGACAAAGACAAGCCAAACCATAAAAAGGAAAATCCATTATTAGAACGTTATCCAACAATAGACATAAAAGAATTTATTGAGAAGAATTCAATTAATGTAAAAGATCCGTCTCTTGAAAAACTTGAAGAAAAAAATGCGCGAGTTCCTGACTTAGAGGTCGACAAAGGACAATATCAATTTGTACTAGATGATTTGAAAAAAACTAACCAAAATAAAAATATAGAATGGATATTTGTGATGTTTCATAAACCAATGTATTCTTCTTTATCTAAACAATTTGAGGAATATATTATTAGAGACAAATATCAGAATCTCTTTGACACATATGGTGTGGATTTAGTAATTCAAGGTCATAATCATATTTACAGTAGGACTCTTCCACTTTCGCTAAATAAAGCAGATATATCTCAACCTATTGTAGACAAAAGTAATTACTATAATAATAATACCTTCACTAATCCAAAAGGAACAATATTTTTGGTCGTTGGAATAGGAGGAGATGAACTTTACGGACTAGTAGGCCAAGAATATTATATTGCAAATCAATA
>DASUZI010000123.1:0-14039 GCA_036376955.1 Nitrososphaeraceae archaeon | reverse complement strand
AGCGACACTATCTCCCCATATTCCCAACTGACCAGGAGGATCAATTGGTCCCCAGACACTAATACCTTTAAATTTGCCGGCTTTTTGTCTTTTAGATTTAAAAGAGGTATCGATAGGACCATCAACTTTGGAATGACCTGTACCACTTCCTGTAAGCGAGATAGATGTTTCAGAACTTCCAGGAGTCATAGTTGTTGGGGAAGGTGTATTAGGAATATTTGGAGATGTTCTTGTTGGGGTAATGGAAGATGAAGCTATTTCTTGAGAAGAAATTGATGCCCCTGCTGGAAGAGGTGGTGGATTTACATTTCTTGTTATTGGATTAAGAGCCAAAGGAGTTAGTTGAGTCAGTTTATCAACCGCTTTTTCTAGTGATAATTTCTCCGTTTTTTGGTAGTAAGCAATTAACTTGTCTCCAATTGAAGTATTTCTTATGATTGTATCAATCACCATTTTTGCATTGAGATCTGCTTTTTGTCTATAATTGTTAATCCGATAGGAATCTCCAAATTTTTCAATAGGTTTAATTTGATAAATTAAATCAATAACTTCCCCTGTTACAATTTCAACTGTTATATCAAGGGAAATGGATAATAAAATAGCTAACGAACTATCTGTTTCTTGTTCCTTCCAAGTGTGGGTTACATAAATACGATCAGCATATCTATCTAATTTAAATCCTGTTTTCTTTAACTCATTCAAGATATTGTTAATCGTTGATTCCTCTGTCAAATTTACCGGCAACCTAAAAATACCTAATTTATATCCATGAAGAGGATATACACCTCGTTTAGAAATTTCAGAAAGCATCACCCATACTCTATCTTTTAAGAAAACTGACATATTTTTGTTATAACTTGAAAAACCTAAAAGCGTTTCGATTTATTAAGCTATCAATGTTAATTCTCGAACGAAAATGGCGATTATGAGAATAGCGATATAAAAATTATGGTATTCACTGACCTATCACTAATACATGATGTAATTAATGCTATCTATAAGTACCAATAAATTTTTTAAATAATAATTTTAGCTATAATTATAAATCATTATTGAAGCTATATTTCTCATTTTAACATAATTTGATTCATTCTCAATTGAAGGTTTTTTTGATATATTTATCTCTACATCAGCCAAAAATCTTCTAGTTGTAAAATATGGAATATTATAGTAAGAGTCGATAATAACTAAATTAGAAAGGTTTATCTAATTAAGGCTAACTAAAAACTTAATTAGATATGTTTATGTCCTTTTCGTTGAGTCTGAAAATATTTATATATGTCTATAATATGTCCATCATATAAAAATATTTAAAAAAAATCAATGAAACTCTACAATTATTCTACTACAATATTTTAAATTGTATAACATAAATCATAAAATTTTAATTTTTGATCGCTATGAATCCTAATTATTAATTAGTTAATTTATATTTAATTTTACTATTTTGTTACTAAGTGAATAACATTTAATATTTTGATAATTTTACGTTCATCATCAAGTTAAGAATCTAATATTTATGCTGTTAACATTTATCGATTTAGTAATTTCTAACTGACGGTTGAGATGAATACTAATTTTCTCTCTATTTTAACGAATTTCCTTATTGGTAAAAATTATATAGATTAACTAACAACAATTAAACACTTAAATTATCAGAAAATCAGGTTTTGATTAAAGGGCCGGTAGTTTAGCCTGGTAGAATACCTGCCTTGCATGCCATCTCCGCAGAGGAAACGTAGGTGGTCGTGGGTTCAAATCCCACCCGGTCCATACACTATTATACTGAATTAGATTTTTCTATTAACTTTTGAATAATTTTTTCTGCTATTACATTGGAAGCTAAATCTTGTGATTCTTTAGTTTGAGCAGCTATATGTGGAGTACAAATAATATTTGGCAAGAGTATTAATTTTTTATTAATAGGTGGTTCGATTTCAAAAACATCCAGTGCTGCCCCAGCAATTTTTTTTGTTACTAAAGCTGAGTATAATGCGTTTTCGTCAACTATTTCTCCCCTTGATGAATTGATAAAAAAGGCTGTTGGTTTCATATTTGAAAAAGTAGATTCATTAAACATATGTTTAGTATCAGGCGAAGAGGGTACATGACAAGAAATAAAATCTGAACTAGCAACTAGCGTATTAAAATCAGTTGTTATCATTCCTACTTCATGTAAAAAGTCTTGCTTAATCGGTACTGTATCATAACCTATAATATTCATCCGTAATGATCTTGCAATTCTTGCTAAATTTCTTCCAATATTTCCAACACCTACAATTCCTAAATATTTCCCTCTCAATTCTATCCCGTGTAGTTCCTTTTTCATCCAAATGCCTTTTTTCATTTCACTATCAGCTAAAGTCAAATTTCTTGCTAATGAAAGCATTAATCCCATAACTAATTCAGCAACGGCATTAATTGCAGACTCAGGTGAGTTTACTACTTCGATATTATTTTGTAAGGCAGATCCAATATCTATATTGTCAAGTCCTACTCCTACTCTACCTATTATCCTAGCATTTTTTGCTTTTGAAATAACTTCATTAGTGATCTTGGTTCTACTTCTGACTACAATTACCTCATAATTTCCAACTTCTGAGATTAACTCGGAATTAGTTATAGATGGTTTTTCCACGACATTTAGACCAGCTTTTTTTAAAATTGTTATTCCTATTTTTGAAATAGGATCACAAACTAATACATTTCCAGTTATGTGCATGGATAAATTTTTTTAAATACAAATATAATTATTACTTCTTTATGTAGAATATAATATATAAAATATCTTTAATAAAAATTTTACTTGGTAGATATAATTTCGCCTCGCAAATGATCAACGTAATAAGTTTTATTTAATGTAGGAAAGTTAATTTCCCATCCAAAATGATTCCCAGTACTAAGAGTAGGAGAAGTTTTTCCTACATAAGTGCCTATGAAGTTTGTATCTTTTTTGGATTCATAGACATCCCCATTTCCCTTAATATATACATATTTAGAATTTATATTTTTGAGCTCTTGGGACGATAAATTATAATTTTGAGCGATAAGAGAAATAGCAGTTTCATTAGAGATAGATAGATAATTAATTGAAGACCTAGTCAAGGCATCCATCAAACCTAAATAGACCAAATAGGTAGCTACGACTCCAACTGTTAGTGATAATAAAACTCGTTTTATCATATGTAAAAATATTATTTTTATTAATTTATTTTAAATGTTTAATACATTTAATAATACAATTTTTTCATATTTCATTATTGATGAATATAGAGGAAAAACTCCACGCATTAGGTCTTGAATTACCTCCCCCACCAAAGTCTGTTGGGTCTTATATACCATTAGTTGAAATAAATGGTATAATATTTATTTCAGGACAAATTCCTTTAGACACCTTATCAAAACCCGTAACTGTAAAATATAAAGGAAAAATAGGAAAAGATTCAACACTTGAACAAGGCCAAGACGCTGCTATACTTTGTACTCTTAATACTCTTGCACTGTTGAAAGAACATCTAGGAAGCCTTGAACAGATTAAGCAAATAGTAAAGTTATCTGCCTACATAAATTGTATAGAGACTTTTTCAGATCATCCAACCGTCGTTAATTCGGCGTCAAATCTTTTAGAGAAATTATTCGGAGAAAAAGGAAAACATACACGCATCGTTATTGGAGTTCAAAGTCTCCCTTTAGGAAGCACAATAGAAATTGATTATATAGTTTCGATTTGACTCTTAATCTCATATTAAATAAATTAAAGAACGATATAAATATAATAAAAGAAATTCTTATATAGCCTTTTGGAAGAATTGGATTATATTTTAAAATGTACAGACAATTGACGAAAACTTGGATTAAAATGTGGAAAACAAATAGCGAAGAGTTGAAATCTCGAGCAATTGGATGGAGAAAAGAACTTTCGGTTCATAGAATAAATAAACCCAGCAGAATAGATAGAGCAAGAAGGTTAGGGTACAAAGCTAAGCAGGGTATTATAATTATTAGGGCACGAGTGGGACGTGGAGGAATGAGAAAACAGCGACCAGTTGCCGGTAGAAGACCGAAACACAGCGGAGTAGTTCATATTAAACAAGCAACAAACATGAGATTAGTAGCTGAAAGGAGAGTTAATGAAAAATATCCAAATATGGAAATAATGGGCTCGTATTTTCTGTATAAAGATGGTAAACATTCATGGTATGAAATAATATTAGCCGATCCAAGTCATCCTTCAATATATAAAGATAAGGAGATGCGTGGAAAACTAAAATCTTTAATGTGAATTGAAGCAAAAAGATAAAGCATCACGATGTTGCTATATCTCTAGTTTTTTTGATCACGGAATATAATTCATTTTTATCTATGTCCTTGTCTATAGTCATATAATAAACTAACTCATCAACATAAAAACTAAGAATATCTACGTTTTCATTAGAAATAAAAATGAATTCAGTTTCTCCTATAGATTTTTCATAGCTCTTTCTGATATTATAAATCATAGAATGAACAAACAACTCATTTCTCATTTCTTCTGTTTTTAACAAAGGAGTTAAACCAATTCTAAGTTGGCCTGCTATTGTTCTACCAAATTTATTTGTTATACCAACATACCGGATTTTAGGTGACACTTCAAGTATTTTCTTACAGTTTGTTTTATATTGTGCATTTAATTTGGTTAGATTCTCAGTCATAATATAGATTACCATGCATGATATAAATTAGTTTTTTTGAAAGATATGATCTAAATAAAATTTGAATTAATTATTCTCTATTTTTTGTTATTGACGAGATATATTCAAGGGTTCGGATAGCATCTAACTCTTTTAGACTCAATTTATTATCAACAATATAATCAGTAAATCTAGAAATATATTTTTCTTTAGAAGGATAGAGTTGAAGAGATTTCCTGATTATGTTCTCATAACTACGGAAAGGAAAATAGATTCTTTTAGCTAACTTCACCATGATATCCTTTGTTTCCTTATCAATTATTCCTTTTTTCCAACCTAAAAAAATATTATATCTAATATCAATCATTGCTTCAGAAAGAAGATTATATTCTGAATCAAATGTTACTGCGATTTCATCATCAGAATTAATTAAGTTTTTTTTAAATAGTTCAAAGATTTTTCCCATTCCTTTCATTCCAAATTTTTCTAATTCTACTGCGCGTAATGCTCCTATACTAGAAGCACCATATACCTTGAAGTTTTTATTATTTATTACTTGAAATACTTCGATTGGAGTTGGTGGGTATTCCTGAAGAAAAACTCCATCTATTAGAACTATGTCCCTTTTATCTCTTAACAGACTTAAATTTATAAAGTCACCCTTTCTAGCAGGTGGTTTAAAGTCTGCGTTAATAATTTTTTTAGCTTTGTTTATCTCTAGAGATGGTCCCAAAAAAATAATTGGCAAATTCATTTATATCTTCTCCTAGCCCTAAAACCCATAACGGACTTCGAAATTTTAAATGTTTCAAGACCAGGGACTATAGCCCTGACAACTGGAATTTTGATTTTTGGGTTTGTTAAATTTACTATTATTGCCTTATTCAATTTTATTTCTTTAAAAAATTTTATAATGAGATTAATATCGTCCAAAATATCATCATTCTGATAAGTAATTAGATCAGCAAAATTAATTGACTTTTTTGAAGACATAAATTGCCAAGAATTTTTATCATCGGTATTATTATGATTGTATTTTATTTTTCTCAAGTCGTCTCTTGCTCCTTGGATATTTGCTGCTCTTGTTTGTGAAACTTCAGTTATAGCTCTTAATAATGCAATTCTTTTATCTGGGTGAGTACCATGTCCTTCAGCCAAATAACCATAGTCATGAGATATCCACTCTACAGAAGCAACATTAAAAGTTGGAATTTTAATATCTGTAGTAATATCCTTAATAATCAAGTCTATATTAAATTTTTTAAATTTCTTAATTAACTGAGTTATTGGACTGTAATCTTCTACAGAAATTAAAACATCAGGATATATAGAATTATCATCTTTAAATTGTTCTTTGGAAAATAAACTTATTTTATATCCTTTTATCCGTAATTTATTATTTATGCTATACAAAATATGGAAGGGGATTGCACTTGCACGTAATTGGGCTAAGCTTATTGCGTCCCTTTCAATCACCTCGCATAGTGCATGACAAACCGCTTCTTCAAAAACGTTACCTGATGCTAACCCATTTGTATGGTGAAATGCAAAAGGGTTAACAGAAGGTGGGTTTGGGGTAAATCGAAACAATGCTAATGCAGCAGGTACTAAGATATTCACCTTATTAATAATATCATATCCTTCTACATAATCCATTAACATATCATTTTGAAAATCAAAGGTAAGAGGTTCTACAACCTCGTCTGGATGTAGAACATTATAGGATAGTTTTAATTTATTAAATGTTCCAGTTATTAATTTATTAGTAAAGTAAGTAGGTAAGGAAGAATAACGTTCGATGCTTTCCATAATTGCACTGACCTTTGCATGTTGTTTAGTTGGACCCTTTCCACTATATACCCATATATAATCTTCGGTACCAGGTAAAACACATGAATAATTAGGTATGTATAATTTATCCATATAAGTAATATCAGAAATTCTAGTAATACCAATTTTTTTACTTATTTGTGAGACACGATGAAGAGTTTCCTCCACTGGTATTACTCTAGATGTTCCATTCAATGTCCATTTCTTTTGACTTCGAAATATCAATATCAAAAAAAATATTCATTAAAGTTCTTATCAAGTTTACTAATTTAACATTAGGAATATATATGACTTGTCCCTTTTTTTTTCTATCTTGATTTCGCGACAGAAAGAAGCAGAAATAATAAGTGACATTCTGCTCAGGGCTGCAAGCGAACCTGAATTTAGGAATTTACTTATTAAGAATCCAGCAGATGTACTAGAAAAATATAATATATCGAATGAAGCGAAATATATTATTAAGAAAAGCATTGTTGATTTAACTCAATAGGTACTGATACATTGATTTACATCACCTCTTTTTTGGATCTCAGAAATGGGTTTCTCTTTAACACGTGTAAACTAATTTATTTTGTCCCCCGCCTCTGACTCACAACTATTCATAGATATAGCCATACACAAAGGTGTATTTCTCCTAGTGCACTCTCTATAACGGGGTTACCGAATAATTCAGCTAAATATTCGGTAAATAATATTATCTAAGCCATTATAAAACAATTATGTATCAATGTTCCTCTGCAAACTAGGTTTCTTTTATTTTAAAATTTATATAGCTACTTTGGTGTATAAGAGCCAGTAGACAAAAGAATAATTCAATAATTATTTAAACGTACACCCTTGAAAGCAAGTTGATAAATTTAATTCAAAACCTGATAATGGGACACGTAAATTAAATTTAGTGATCAAATCTGGAGAAATTTCTCCAATAAATCCTATTATTTTGTTTTCATATAATATATCAGCAGATCTACCTTTTAAGAATAAATTATTATCATTCCTCTTTGTTGTAAACTCCATTTCAAAATTGATATTAAATATAGATTGTAATATCGATTTCGCTTCTGTATAGTTAGCATTATTGGATGCAAGTAAAACTCCTAAATTCCATTGTTCAGTGATTTGATTATTAAAACCAAATGTTTTTCCTATTTCAAATATTTTTTGAGGATATTCTTCGTGAACATTATATGAAAGATTATGTACTAAAGAGGATAATATATTTGTTCTAAGAAATTCATGTTCTTTACTTTTGCTTTCATTTACTTTGATTTTTTCAAGCAATTCATTATCAGCAAAATTAAATATAATTGAAATGGTCCGATCTAACATAGTAAAATTAACCATCTCCAATAACCCTAATCCAATCAGAGTTTCTTTTATCTCATCAATTTTCCTAAAATAGTTGTTACTTGCTCCAGGAGAGATTGGAAATAAAGGAGTAGTAGATTCGAGATTATCAATTCCATATCCTATAGCCACTTCTTCTACGATATCTATAGGGGTAATTACATCGTTCCTGTATGGAGGGATAAAACATTTAATTCTTTTATTCTTTGATATTGATATGCCGATTCGGCACCTATTTAAAATTTGTGTAATATCTTTAATTGATAGGTCCAATCCTAAATATCTCTTAATAATATTTTTATCAACTAAAACTGTCTTATCTTTAAGAAGTTTCAAGGAAGAAGATACTGATTTATTTTCATGTACATATCCTGAAAAAAGTTCATAGCCTTCATCATAGAGATAATAAGAGATTATTGCTAAAATACTTTGACATGTTTCTAAATTTGTACCTGTTATTTCTATTAATAAATTTTTACTTTTGTCTGTAATTTTCGTATTATTACTATTTATAATAGGAGGAAAAGATATTACGTTATCATTTTTATCAGATATAGTAGGGTATTGATTAAAATTTTTTAATAAATTACCATATTGCTTTCCAACCTCTAGATCAGATAATACTTCTTTAAACTTAAATGGCTGAGTTTGGCCCAAGGGTATAAATGATTCATTTCCTGCTCTTGTATTATAGATTAATGGAAATTTAATACCATCCAGATCATGGATACCTATCGCAGCTTTTTTTCTACCCCTTGCTATCCCGTTATGAAGATCCTCTTGCATTAAAATTAATTGATTTAAAACAAAATTATTTATTTTATCATTTTTGGCAACAAAAAACAATATTATAGGTCTTATTTGATTTATACTTGGATCTATAGTTATTCGATATAACCTGTCAGAAGAATACTTGAAAGTAGGTAAACCAATTTTCACATTAAGTAACCCGTTTAAAGATCGAAATATTCCCATATCACTTGAAAAGTCAGGCCGATTAGGGTTATATTCCACTCTTATTTTTTCTTTATCTATTCCTTCAATATCAAGTCCAATGAATGGAAGTTTTGATACAATCTTTTCAATTTTTGTATTTGGAAATACACTTCTGATTCGCGATTTAAAGATATTTATAACTGGCATTTACTTAAATTCCTTAACCATCCAATTTTATTATTATATAATTCCCTTACATCGGATATTCCATACTTTAACATTGCTATTCTTTCGATTCCTCCACCCCATGCTAGTACTATATTTCTTATACCCAGTGGTTCTATTACTTCCGGTCTAAGAATCCCCATCCCAAATAACTCGATCCATTTATTTAAATTATCGTTGAAGATCATTGACTGAAGTGATGGCTCCGTATATGGAAAGAAAGTTGGCCAAAATTTGATTTTTGTAATCCCAATTTTTTTATAGAATTCTGTTTGGATTCCCATTAAATCTCTTAATGTTATTTGTTTTCCTGTTACTACACCCTCAATTTGGTTAAATTCGACAAGATGTTTGTATGAAACTTTCTCATTTCTGAAAACCCTCCCGATAGTGAAAATTCTTCCTTCATCAGGTTTAGTTTCAGATAAATACTTTAAAGTCACTGGTGTAGTATGTGTCCTTAAAACTAGTTTTTTAGCTTTATTAATATCCCAAGGCTGCTTCCATCCCTTTATATGGGCTTCAGATATTTTTTTGACGAGGTTTTTATGTCCAAGGTTAGGTTTTATTTTATCTGTTAAATAAAATGTATCTTGCATATCCCTGGCAGCATGATCTTGGGGGGTAAACAGAGCATCGAAATTCCAAAACGCTGATTGTACATAATCGCCATCAATTTCTATAAAGCCAAGGCTTGTGAAGGCTTCGCGAATCTCTTTAATCAAATCGGTCAATGGATGTTTTCTTCCCGGATTTAACATAGGAACTTTAGCGTCAACATCGATTGGGCGAAAAGTCAAATTCTTCCACTTCCCTGATATCAAGTGGTCTGCAACTAATGAAGTTACAATCTCATTATTTGAAGATCTTTTATCATTCTTATATTTAGAATCTATTATAGCTTTGATCTTCTTTCCTAACTCGGTAAGAGTTATTTTTTCTTCATCTTTTTTTATCCTTATGAATTTAGGTCTTTTTATAAGTAACTTAAGGAAGTCTAATTCAGACTTAGTTAAATCTGAATCTTTCAATTGTGTGGAAGAATAAATTTTGTTCAATAGCAACTCTTCCCCGCTTGCGTTTTCAAAATTTTCTGTTAGTTTAAAAGTTAATCCTTCTATTTTTGAGCTAGATAAATCTATCCATTTATTAAATTTAGCCTTGGAAATTGCTATATTAATTTCACTCTGAGTCAATACTCCTTTTTCTATAATTTTTGGAATAGTTAGATTGCCTTCTCTTATAGCTTTAACTAATCTTCTTTCGGGAAGGCTAAGTTTTACCGCATTTCTACCAAATTCATCTAACGATATTATATTAAAAGTTTTGTTGAATTCAATTATATTTTTAAACTTTAACCATTCTAGTCCCCTTCTGACCTGATCAAGAGTAAGATCAGTTAATTCTATCAAATTGGATAATGAAATTTCAGAGAAATTATTTATCGAACTAATTATTTTTGTTTCGATTGGATGAAATTCTTCTATATTGATTTGCTCGATTTCCAAGTGATTCTAATAAAAATTATTTTTAAACGTTTAAACGTTTGTAATTTCACTATTTAAAAAATGGAAAGCAATCATAATATTGAAATGAATAATATTAATAATTCTTTTGATCATAATAGATATAATAATGATATTATTGTCACACCATGGGAAGTTCTTGGTGATTTAGAGGATAAAACGTATATTAGGCTAATCGAGAAGTTTGGTACTCAGTCTATTTCACAAGAATTAATTGAAAAATTTAAGAAATTAACAGGAGAAATCCATCCATTGCTTAAATCTCAGTATTTCTTTTCTCACCGAGATATGGATTGGTTACTAAATAAATATGAAAATGGTGAACATTTTTATCTTTATACCGGAAGAGGACCATCAGGTTTTATCCATCTTGGCCATCTATTGCCATGGTTATTTACTAAATACCTACAAGATAAATTCGGTGCTAAACTATTATTTCAAATAACCGATGATGAGAAATTTCTGTACAATCTTGGTGTTACTAAAGAAACAATTTCTACTTATACTTCAGAAAATATACTTGATATAATCGCTATAGGCTTCAATCCTGATTTAACACGAATAATTATTGATACTAAACATATACAACATTTGTATCCTATTGCAACTGAGATTGCAAGAAAGATTACTTTTTCTACAGCAAAATCGGTTTTTGGTTTTACAAATGCTACAAATATTGGAATGATTGGTTTTCCTTCTATTCAAGCTGCTCCTTGTTTTCTTCCTTCAATAATTGAAAAAACACCTACACCCGTTCTAATTCCAGCTGCTATCGATCAAGATCCATACTGGAGAATAACTAGGGATATAGCAACAAAATTAGGTTTTTACAAACCTGCTCAAATACACAGTAAATTTCTCCCGAGTTTGTCAAGAGATTCTAAAATGTCTTCCTCAAGGCCAGAAACTGCCATCCTTACAACAGATGAACCGGAAATTGTCGAAAAAAAAGTATTATCATCCTTTACTGGTGGGCAGGCGACCATTTCATTACAAAAAAAGTTAGGAGGAAATGCTGATATATGTCCTGTATACGATTATTTAAAATATTTTTTTGATGATGAGAAAGAATCGTTGGAACGATATCTCAGATGTAAAAGTGGAAATTTACTTTGTGGAGAATGTAAAAGTGATCTTGCCAATAATACAAGAGACTTTATAATTGAATTTCAACGAAAACGAGACGAAGCTAAAGACAAAGTAAACGATTTTATGTTTGAATGAAAATGCCTTCAGTCCAAAAATTTAACAACATTATTTGTTTTGATAAATATGAAAAAGAGAAACTGATGGGTTTGTTCTCAATACAAAAAGATGATTCAGTTTTTGTAATGGATGTTGAAAATCTAATCGAGAATGAGATAATAATCAAATTAAAAGATAAATCATGTCATAGTATTATGTTAAATGATAAAAATAATGCGTATTCTCTTTTCTTATTGATCAAAGACATAAAAGATAACAAAAGACGATTTATATCCCTTGAGAATTTAAGTTCTAATGTAATCCAAATAATAACAGAAACAATTTTGTTTTAATGAAGAAAAATAATTCAACACTTGTTTGTTCTATTTTATTATTATGAAGAGATTTATTTATATTTCTTATACTTCAATTTTTTTAATTCTAACATATATGCTATGTTAAAATTCTAGTAACCTGCCTAAAACGTAATTCAGTAAATTATTTCTTTGATTGAATAAGGTTTTTTATTATTTCTCAAATTATCAGAATTAGATTTATTAAACTGGTAATTTAAAAATTCATCCATAAAATTTTCTGTATTTAAAACGAATTTCATTCTATAACTAGTTTTTTACTATTTCCATGGATTAAAATTTAATTTTTTATATCAATATTTCACTATACATATTTCAAGAAATGAGTGACCCTATTATACAGTAAGCAAATCTAACTATATCTAAAAGGTAGGAATATAACTTGTTGGTTTTTTACCTTGAATAAAACTTTAAGTATGAATATTAAAAAAATTAATTGAAACAATAATAAACATTCTAGATAATTTATGGAAATATTTAAAAAATTTGCAACAAGAGAGACCAAAAAAGACAATAGGCACATCTATTGTTCCGATATACAATTCTACTTTAATAATAAAGTCTTTAGTATTTCCTGTAATCAGAAAATGTTACCAGAAGAATTAGTTCCAGATCCATGAGTCTTGTTTGATTTCTGGAACGAGTACAGTTTTTAATATTTGACAAATTATTGACCAAGTTACTTAAAAATATACTTTGACAAATTGGTATAGTGGAAATCGCACTAATTTTAAAGAAGATCAGTATAATCAGATTTATGGCGGCAGCAACGGCAGTTCTTGGCTTTACTTAATATAAGCAAATTAGGAAACAAAAAGGATATTCTTTGGATAAAAATTGAATTCTCCTATCTGCTGTGATAACATCTCCACATACGGATGTTACTGTTTCAATCAATATCTTCTATATTATAATTATCAAGAAATGATAATCATCATTATATTATTGAAAGAACAAGCAAAATTTATGTCTCGATTAGACATATCATTTAAATGATTTAGAACAGGAAAGCATCTGTATAAGTTCTTATTATCTATAATGCACAGACTAAGAGTGATTTCTCAAGTTAAGTCATGAATTATATTAATGTGTGTTATAGAGAAAGCAAATAAATTGGATAACAGAATCTCAAAATTATTTACAAGCTATGGAAAGAAGATGGGTGCGTACAGTTACTTAAAAGTATGATTGGTTATAGAAACGTAACTGTGGAATAGGTTATAAATTTTTTATTAAATAACTCGTATCTAAAATCCTCTCTATCGTTTCCTTAAAATTATTCCCTTTTCATCAATTTCACCATTTCTTATTCGAGTAGAAGATATAGGTTGTCCATCAGCCGACTTTGCTATCTCAACTATTATAACACGTAAGGGGCTAAGATGGTTACTAACCCTGATTTCATTAATTTGTCTGGCTTTCAACAAAGTTTCTTCACTAACTACAATCCCTTCTATTTCGGATGAATGAATAACAGGCCCGAATTCATCTTCTAGTTGAATTATGGTATAATTGACATGCTTAAAATTCAGTGAAATATTTTTTTTTAAATTGAAAAGTCTCTTTAGATAATTGTTTTTTATATTTGAAACATATTTAAACCGTTTTACAAAATCATCGCTAGTTAGTCCAATAATCACATGGTCGCCTGATTCAAAAGCAGTTGATAGTAATTTTATATGACCAATATGAATATAGTCAAAAGTTCCACCTGTTGCGATAAGTTTTAATTTTTCCAATCGTCTTTGTCAAAATAATTTAATAATAAATAAAAATTATGCTACTATCGGGATTATTTTTGAAAGATTTTAATTGCCTGTGGTGGACACACATTCTCACATGCTAGACAAAATATACAATCCTTTTCTCTTGCCATAAAAGGTTTCCTCTCAGAACCTTCATGACCAGGTGTTTCTAGCCATTCATACACATTAACTGGACATGCT
>DASUZI010000122.1:0-6238 GCA_036376955.1 Nitrososphaeraceae archaeon | reverse complement strand
TAAACAACCATTACTTCAATCTTCCTCATTGAAAACCCTCACCTATATAGTATATGAACAACCCATTACGTCGAAGAGATTGGTACAAATAAGAGGAAGTCAAGCTTATTCTCATGTTAAATATTTAGAGCAATTAGGATTCATCGAACACGAATCGGTGGGGAGGCTAAAAGTCTATAAAACAACAAAAAAATTTCAAGACTACTTTGGAATATCTGATTTGAATATAATAAAAAATAGCATAACATTAAAGCCTTAGAAACGTCTTAATTAGAGATTTTATCATTTTGAGAAATGCGTAAATCAATTGAAAGCTTCGGTGGGAAAAAATTTACCGGAGGTAGACTTAAACCATCAAGGATGCGTCGAAAATCTGAAATCGATCGATATCCTAATGAACCTACTTTAGGAAAGGAAAACATCGTTCAAAGGCGAGTTAGAGGAGGCAATATTAAATTAGCAATAAAACATATTGAATTTCTGAATGTAAATGATAAGGAAAATAAGAAAACAATCAAATCTAAAATTATTAGAGTAACTAAGAACCCAGCCAATAAAGATTATGAGAGACGCGGAGTATTGAGTAAAGGTGCATTTGTTGAAACTGAATTAGGAATTGCTAGAATAATTTCACGACCTGGTCAAAACGGGAGTATCAATGCTATACTAACAAAGGAAACTGCTTGACCTATATAACACTATTCTATTTATTCTAATTTTGAAAACTCATTTTATAACTGAAAATTAAAATAATGATAACCCACCCTTTAATATATTGAAAGATTATGATCATATTATTATTTGGTTAGATTATTTAAACAAAAATCTATCAAGAAAAAAGGGAAGGAGAATTAAAAGAGAAAATGCAGTATTCGATCCAACCTTTTCTGAATTATTTGAAGCAGCGGTAGAAGAAGGATTAGATGTACCTTTAGATCATTCAAATGATCATGCCCGATTTCCTTCTCGTTCATATGTTCGTTCTGGATATATTATGATCTCTAAAACTTTAAATAAAAAAAAATCTGAGTTAATTTCTTCATTGTCTTCTAGAATATTATCTAAAAGAACTAAGAATAAACGGGCAAAATAATTATAGGTATTTGTAAACTACTTTTTAATTTCTTTTATCAATTTTATTAATATATGTTGACCGAAGGATATGAAAACAAGGAATTTGCAATATAGATTCTTGACAGAGCTTGGTGAAATTATTCATAAGGCGAAGAGTGGTCGTCTTATTTTAAAACTTTTAGAGGAAACTCAATTAAATCCTGGAGATATAATATCAGATGCTCATGGAAAAAAAATTGGAAATGTAAATGAACTAATTGGTTCAGTTAATGCGCCGTATGCTTCGGTAATATTATTCAATGAAAATTTTAAACCTATATCAGGTGAGAAAGTATTTAGGTTTATTTCCAAAAGTCAAAGTAGTCATTTTATTAAAAGAGATAAAAAATTCCGCGGTCAGAAACTGAGGCGGGAAAGATAATGGTTTTTCTAGAGTATTGCAATAATTGCCCAGAATGTAATTCTGGTTTAATTCATGATTTTAGCAAAGGTGAATTTCTATGTCAAAAATGTGGTTATGTTGTACTTGATGAAGTGAATGATTACGGTCCTGAATCGGTATCTAAAGATTTTGAAGAAAAGAATCGTATCACTAGAGCGAGTGGGGCAATGAGTTTTTCTCAACACGATTATGGTTTGAGAACAGAAATTGGGAGTGGTTTAAAAGATTATGGAGGAAAAGTAATTAATTCCCAAATGGCAGAACATTTGACTAGTTTACGAAAATGGCATTCTAGAATTAGGGTTTCCTCTTCAAAAGAGAGGCGATTATCTAATGTTCTCTCAAAAATTTCAGAAACCTGTTCAAATCTTGGTTTACCAAAAATATTAATTGAAACAGCAGCAATGATTTATCGAAACTACGAAAAAAACAAAGAAGCAAAAGGAAAATCAGTTTCTTGTATATCAGCTGCTACAATTTATTTAGCATGCAAAAGGTGTTCGATTGTCAGATCTTTAGATGAAATTGTGGAAGCGACAGGTATCCCTTCTAATGACAGGTCTAGTATGAAACTGGCTTCAAAATACTATAGGATGATGTCTATGGAATTAGGAATATACAATAGTAAATTTAGTGACCATGATAATTATAAGAATCAGTTACAAAATAATGATAATTCTAAAACCTCTTTTTTCCTATCAAACTACCAGAACATTAAATCTGATGATAATACTTCAATATCTAAATCAAATAATATGTTGAACGGGATTTCTCATTCTCTTTCTATAGATCATTATATCGCTAAATTAATCAATTTGGCTAAATTAGATACAAGAATAGAAAGACTAGCCATTGATTTAGCACATAAAACATCAAAAAATTTACTTGTGGATGGAAAATCGCCTAATGGTATTGCTGCAGCTTACATATATTTATCATCGGTTCTTCTCGGAATGAATATTCTTCAAATTGATGTTTCATGCCTTGCGGGCGTAACAGAAGTAACTATTAGAAATCGGTGCAAGGAAATTCTTTGCAGTTCTAAAATTATTATCACAATTAGACCCACTATAAAGTAATACTCCTTTATTTGAGATAGTATAATCACAACTAATTATATGTCTGATTTCTTTGAAATAGAGAGATTGGTTGAAGATTTAGCTAAAATATACTCAACCGCATGTGCAACTTCATGGTACAAAGTAACTAATATTTCTAATCCAACTATTGATGAATTTCGAAATAAAGTTATTGAATATATGAAACATTTTGAATATACCCTGTCTACATTTCCAAAAAATAACGAAAGTGAAAATTTTAAAAGATATGCAATGAACTTATTAGTTAAAGAAATTGAAAGGGTACTAAATGGTGAAAATAAAGAAGTAGAAAAACGTTATAAATATTTTGTTGACTACACATAATTTATGAATTTATTTTTGACAATATTTTAAATATAGAATTTAATTGTAATCTTTTACCCTTAAAATTTTTTTAAAGGTTATACCAATAGAGCCCTAATTTGAGGGGTGATTATATTAAATATTCACCGGTGCTGGATCAGTTAAGGTATTACCCTTTAATAATCAGCTTTTCAAAGCATTTTTAAGATTGACTTAAGGTAGATTCATAACTTTCCTATTTATTGAATAAGGTTCATTGAGAGATTGTTGAATTTTAAATGAGTAAAATTATCTTTTCAATCATAAAAAATTTTATTGTTTAAATTTTTAATTTTAATTTACTTTCCAATATTCACTAAAATTTGACTTAACTATAAATATTGTACTTTTGCAAAACACTTAATTTATGTCGCAAAATGTAACAGATTATGACATCATAGTAGCAGGAGGTGGGTTAGCAGGCATGATTGTTGCTACTTCAGCTGCTTATTATTCTAAACAATCTTTAAAAATCCTTGTAATTGATAGAAATTCTTTTTCGGAACTTGGCAAAAAGACCATTAACGGTTGGATCTGTGGAGACGCAGTAGGAAAGAACAGCGTTGATTATATGAAAAGCAGAATAGGGATATCATGGGGCTCACCTGAAATTGAACATCCTGTTAAAGGAGTAATAGCTTATTCTCCCGATCATAAAACTGGCATTTCTTTTGATGGTGATGGCTATATACTCAATAGAAGACTCCTACCTCAGAAACAATTACAAGATGCTAGAAAACTCGGAGTTGAAGTGATGGGAGATATTGCTCTGAGATCCTTATTAAAAGATGGTAATTTTATCATTGGTATAGAGGGTGAAGAAATTAAGACTAAAAAAGTAATAAAAAAAACTGCAAAATTAACAATTGATTGTACCGGTGTAACCTCAGTCCTTAGAACGAATTTACCAATTAAATCATATATTCAAAAAAAGATCGATAGGGATGATTTAGAATCGACTGGTCGTTATATTTACAATTTCAAAGTGAATGGTGAAGACAAAACGTACTTCGACCCAGACTATTGCATAATACATTTAGATCAAAAATTAGCTCCTGGAGGTTATGCTTGGGTTTTTCCGAAAGGTGTTGATAAGGTGAATATAGGATTAGGAGTACAACAATTAGCTTTTAATTCATATAATAAAAGTAATGGCACTAATAAGAATATAAAAAATCTAATTGATGAATATGTAAATATTAATCCAGTAATTTCCGAACCAGAACTTCCTAATTCTGAAGAGGATCAAAATAATACTTGGGGAACATGGCAAGTATCAGTAAGAAGACAAAATGATTGTATGGTAGGCAACGGGTATATGTTAGTAGGGGACTCGGCATGGATGCCAAAACCTTTGGATGCAGGAGGAATAGGTCCAGCTATAATAGCAGCAACTATTGCTGGAAAAAATGCTGTAGAAGCTATACAAGCATTTGACTTATCTGAGAATGGGCTTTGGAAATATAATACCGATTATATTACTGAATATGGATATAAAACAGCTGGTCTAGAAATTTTCAGAAGAATGTTACAAAGTTTAACAAATGAACAAATAGATTATGGAATGAAAAATTTTCTTTCAAAATTTGACATCGAAAAAATCTCTCAAGGGGAACACCCCGAATTTAGTACATTAGACAAACTAGGAATGTTGATAAAAGGCGCATTAAATAAAAATTTGGCTGGAGATTTAAAATATACATCACAAATGAATAAAAAATTGGTAGATCATTATCATGACTACCCAAAAAATCCAGAAGGCTTCACTGATTGGAAATATAAATTAGATGAATATTTGAAAGAAGCCTACTCATATTTCAAAGAAATAAAAAAGTAATATATATTTGAGTTGATGTAATAATGGGAGTTTTTGAACCTTCTATATTTCTATCCATTTTTCCTTATCTTTTTATATCTTTGTTTCCAATATTAGGTATCCTAATTGTGACTAGGTCACTATTAAAAAAATAAGTAATTTTATTATTCAATTTCCTATTGTTATAGTAAATTAATAAATCAATCATTAAAAATTTTTTATCAAATTTATTTTGTAGATGATACAATAATAGATCCGCCCAATAACTTGCTTCTTAAGTCTACGTGTGAGAATTGATTTTTTAATAAGGAATATAAGATATTATTTTGTGGCCATTTTAAAAAAGTTCCGTATAATGTTTGAAATTTAAGTCCTGCTTTTCTAGCTACTACATAACCAAAAATTTTAATAATATATTTTAAATATATTGCAACTCCTAATCTTATTATTTTATTATTGGGTTTACCTAAATCTACTATTAAAAATCTACCATTTTTTTTTAAAATACGATGAATTTCAGAAATAGCTCTTTCTAAATTAATCGCATCTCTTAAAGAATAACCACACATTACCACATCAAAGGTATTATCTTTAAAAGGGATATGTTCAAAGATTCCAGACGATAATAGTTCGACAATTAGACGATGTCTAGAACTTTGTAACATTTCAAAAATAGGATCGTACATAACTATCCTCACATTATAAGAAGTAATTTTTAATGATGCCAAAGACATATTTCCAAACCCAGAGCCTGCATCTAAAATAAAATCACCTGGTTTTATATTTTCCCTGATACCTTCATTTCGATACAAGTCATCTTTTCCAAGTGATATTACTCTATTAACCTTATCATATACTGGGATAACATCACGTAAAATTGTTATTACTTGTTTCCAATATGAATATCCTAATCCTATCACATGTAGGTTTAATTTGTCTTCATATATAAGATAAGAATATAATATCAGCTAACTTTTTTAGCAACATCTTCTTTTTTAGCAACATCTTCAACCAAATATTGATAAAAGGCATGCTCTAAATTAGATTATGGCGAGTGAATATGTTTGTAAAGATTGTGGTTGTCTTTTAACTCATTCTAATGCATTAACTTTGCAAAGTATGCAAGAAATACATTCTCAGCTTTGTATTATTAAAAGACAGAAATTAATAGCTGCTCAATCTATTCAAGAAATTTCTTCTATGACTTCTACTATACAATCTTCTGTTCAAGTCCCTCGTGGTTCGAGTAATATTCCATCATCAGAGCCTTCTACCAATAAGATAGTTACTGGTGAAACAACTATATCGCTTACAGGAAGTGGAACAGGTCATTCCAAAGTTGATGGTCCTATCGATACCTCTTTTAAATCTAAAAGACAAAAAGCCGGCAAATTTAAAGGTATTAGTGTCTGGGGACCAATTGATCCTCCTGGTCAGTTGGGAATATGGGGAGATAGTGTCGCT
>DASUZI010000121.1:0-13380 GCA_036376955.1 Nitrososphaeraceae archaeon | reverse complement strand
ACAGGTAATTTTTATGGTAATATCGATCAAAGTATCAATAAAGTAAGATGGATTAATGAAAAGAGATTTTTTGTCTTGGAAGGTTGGGTTAAAGAGAATATCGCAGATTTATTTGCAGATGTTTTATATTCTCAATCTGATGAAGAAAAATATCATTATCGTGCTATTTTGATAGAGAAAATGAATTCCCTCTATGATAGAGAATTAAAAGAACATGTATATGCCGTTGCTAGAAGTGCAAAAATTTTGTAACAAGTTGAAAGTTTTATATTATGGTTTTATAATAATCCGTTTTTGATAACTAATGGAATACGTTTATGCGGCATTACTATTACACAAGTTGAAACAAGATATTAATGAAGATAATGTTACTAATGTAATTAAAGCAACAGGCTCTGCCCCGGATGCAGTCAAAATAAAGGCTCTTGTAGCAGCGTTGGGAGATGTTGATATTGAAGCAGCATTAAAGGCTGCCCCAATGACCATGGCACCAGCAGCTGGTGTAACTTCAGCCAGCAGAGCTGCTGCACCTGAAGCTGCTGTGAAGGAAACTGCTGAAGATGAAAAAACCGAAAAGAAGGAAGAAGAAGCATTAGAAGGATTATCCTCATTATTTGGATAACTCATTTATTACTTCTTTTTGATTTTTCACTTCTTGCTATGATATTTTAGCGTGGACATTTTGAAATCAAAATAAAATTAAAAATCCCAAATGTTTTCTAATAAATGTAAGTGCGGACGATTACTCAAACGATATGAAGCATGCAGTCAATTTGGTTGCAATGAATATTTTGTATGTGAGAAATGTCTAGTTGATACTGAAAATTGTCGATGCAATTTGGTAGACCAAAATATTTAAATTTGTATATTTTTGTTTTTCACTGAAAAATATTCTAGTGAATGTTTTGTGGAAAGAGAAATTGGATAAATATACATATAATATACATAAATAATAAAACAATACCAAATTTTAATCCTATCTTTTTTCTAAACATAGGTAGAACTGCTATTATTGTTACAATTGTAACGAGAATAATTTGATAATATAAAATCTCAGTCAATTCGATTACTTTATCAAATCCAAATGAATACATTGCAGCAAAGACTGCTACTGCTAATAATAGTGTATTATTAAGTATTTTAGAACCTAATACGTTTGCTATAGCTATTGAAGCTCCTGCAGCCCCTTTTCGAGCCAATATCATCATTGAAATCTTTTCGGGCATTTCTCCAGCAATTGGGCTAATTATTACCGCAAGTACTACAGCGGATATTTCATATTCTACAGAAAGCCCCTCCAAAGAATGAATAAAAGGTTCTGCACCAAAAAGTATTCCTAAAGCGCCTATCAAAAAAGCTCCTATTGCTTTGATAAATTTCTTATTATCATTATTTCCATTTGAAACATTTTCTTCAACAATTAATTTCTTATTATGGTTATCATTATTGTTATTTTGAATTTCTTTATTAGCAAGTTTATTCTTATTTTCGACTTTCATTTCATATAATGATAATATAATATATGCTGCAAATAGACCAACGAAAACGAACCCATCAAAATAATTAAATCCATCTAAAAATAGCACAAAACTTATTAGAGCAGCTAAAATCAAAAAAATCATATCATATTTAAAAGTACTAACATCAATTTGTTTGAGAGGAGCCTTCGATAACCTTGTTGTTGCAATAATCAACATAATCGCCAACCCTAACGTCATCATTAACAAGTTGCTGCCTAGTCCAGAACCAATAGCGATACCAAACGAACCCTGTGCTGCAGCATAAATCACAATAGCGATTTCTGGCAAAGTTGTAGCTATACTTAATAATACTCTGCCTACGAATTTGGCACCAAATCTTTCAGAAAGATGTTCCGCACCATATGATAGAATCCAACTAGCAAGAGTAAGCTCTCCCAACCAAAAAAGCATACTTAAAAGATTACTTTCTGCCATATCTAGATCAAGAATTAGAGAAAATTGCTCTTTTGTTATAATAATATTTGTTAAAAATGTTTATAAAATGATATAAAATAGAAAATAAATAATCTCCCATTCATCCATCAACTATAGATGAAGGGGAAAGTCAGTGATCTTGTAATAGGGTAGATTGTCTACGAACTTGTTATCAATAACCGTAATGAATTGGGTAGGATGAGGTGCCGTCAAAATCACGAGGAAGACAGGAACTGCCGCACATGTAATCATGGTCAGTACGATTAACCAAAGAGCAGTCATTTTTTCCGCCATATAAAAATAATTTTACGCCTCGGTATATAAATTTTATAATACTTATTTGTTTTTATATAATATAAAATACAAGAGTATTCACTTCACAGTAATTTTCTATTTTATTCTAAACGATTTTAAGTAACTAATTATTCAATCTTTATACATTTACCATGACAAGTGATGTTGAACTTAAGGGTCTTATCGAACATGCTAGAAAGGATTATAAAAAGCGTAATTTCGATCAATCAGTAGATCTTACTATAGTATTAAAAGATATTGATGTTAAAAAAGGATTTAGTTTTAATGAAGTTGTTCATTTACCAAACAAACCAAGCCGTCAAGCGACTGTATGTGTCGTTGCATCAGGTGAAATGGGTTCAAGGGCAAAAAGAGCAGAAGCAGACAGGATAATAGAGCTTGACGAACTCGATAGACTGGGTACCAATAAAAAAGAAGCTAAAAAGTTAGCAAAGGCTTATGATTTCTTTTTGTCTGATACTGCCTTAATGGCAACTGTTGGTCGTTCCCTAGGTCAGGTTCTTGGGCCTAAAGGTAAAATGCCCACACCCATACCCTATGGTGCACCTATTGAAAGTATATTGAATAGATTAAGGAGCTCTGTGAGAATTAGAACCAGAAACCAACTAAATATTTCTACTAAAATAGGAGATGAAAAAATGGATGATACTCAACTTTATCAAAATGCAAATACAATATTGGCACTGTTAGAAAAAAAATTGCCACAAGGCGATAAGAACATTCGTAATACCTCAGTCAAATTTACAATGAGCAATAGCGTAAGTTTAACGTCATTATCTCAGAAAAACAAGAGTGGCTAGCAAATGAGTTCAGATTCAATTATTAAAAAATATCCCAAAAAAAAGCAACTTATGTATCAAGAATTACAAGAGCTTCCAAAAAAATATAATGTTGTTGCTTTATCAAAAATGAATAAAGTCAGGGCCACACAATTAATGACTTTGAGGAAAAAATTCCACGATCAAATTAATATTAAAATAATTAAAAATAAAGTTGCTCAAAGAGCTTTTGAAAAAGTAAGTAATATTTCCGGAATAGAAGATTTAAGCAAAGAATTAGAAGGACAATGTGCCTTGATGTTTACTGATTTAAGTCCATTCAAACTTAATTTAATTTTTAGTGAAAATAAAGTTTTTTTGCCTGCAAAAGGTGGAGATATTGCACCAAAGGATATTACTATTCCTGCAGGTAATACTGGTATACCTCCAGGACCTGTCCTCTCCGAATTTAAAGAAGCAAAAGTTCAAACAAAGATCGACCAAGGCAGTATTGCAGTAACTAAAGATACTATAGTTGCCAAATCAGGTGATGTAATATCTCAAAAACTTGCATCATTAATGTCTAAATTAGATATCAAACCAATAGAAGCTGGTGTACTAGTCAATTATGCAATTTCTGAAGGCCTTCAATTTAGGGAAAAAGATTTAACACTTGACGTTAAAGAATATTTAAAAGAATTACAATTATCTTACTCGTCTGCATTGAATCTTGCAATAGAATTGAATTATTTAGCACCTGAGACGATATCTTCAATTTTATCTTTGGCATATCAAAAATCACTGAATGTAGCTCTTAAAGCTGGATATGTTTCTAAAGATACCGCTGAAATAATACTATACAACGCACAAGCACATGCTAATGGTCTAAACGAAGCCTTAAAAATAAAAGGCTACTCCTCTCAATAAATTTTTCCTACTTTTTATTAATTTAAAGAATATTAAATACCTTCTTACATATACGCGAACACAATAAATAAAGGCAAGAAAATCATTTTATTATTATAGAATGTCAATACAATTAAAAGTTCACCCTTCATTTTTTAAGGAATTTGCTACAAAGACATGGGTCTCACCATATGAGATAGTTAAAGAATTAATAGAAAATGCTTTTGATGAAGATGCTACTCAGGTATTAATCACAATTCTCTCTAATGGATCTATAGTAATAGAAGATGATGCAGGCATGGATGTAGAAGGAATTGAAAAATTCTTGTTATTGGGATCACCTCATAAAAAGATAGAATCCATTTCTCCCAAGCTAAAGAGAAGTCGAACAGGAAGGTATGGAACAGGAAGACTATCCTTCCTCACTTCATTTGAGAGTATGAAAATCAAAACCAAAAAAAATGATTATAGTAAATCTCTTATTATAGATGAAAACTCTCTAAATCAACTATTTTCCGGGAATTCTTTATTAAATGAGATAAATGAAAAATCTCTAGATAGAAATGGAACGGAATTAACATTAAGTAATTCAAAGATGAATATCGACACTTTGAAATTATATAAAGAAATTCGGAAATTAGCTATTCTTAGACACCCAATGTTTCAAATATACATTAAGCAATCGGATCAATTTCATGAATGGGATTTGGACAAGTCCGAAATAGTAAGGGCCCAAGAGATCCAAGGCTATAGAATTCCCGTAAATCTTGATGATGGTCATATTATAGGTGAGATTGTAGTTGCAAGACGTCCATTAATGGAAGAGGAGAAAGGAATCGGTATCATGATCGGTAATCATATTGTTGTTAGAAGTGACTTTGGATTTGGTGCTAAATTGAATCGGATAACTGGATTACTCAGATGCGATGCTTTAACTTCCAGATTTGCAGATAAATCTGCTTTAATAGAGGATGACGCCTATTATAACTTCAACAAATATGTCAAACAATTTATTATTGATGAGGTAATACCCAAATTGACTGAATATGAAGACGTATTAATAACCAAAGAAGAGTCACGAATATATCGTGAAATAGACAAAGTTCTCGGTCAAGCGGTCGTTGAGAATTTGGAATCTATAGAATTAGAAGAGGAGGAATATGAAACAGTAGAAGATAAAGTAACTGTTCCTAATAGAGATAGATTAACTGTAAACACATCAATTTCAAAGTTTAAGGCTAACGATAATAATATTCCAACAAATGAGGGGTATGAAAATACGTCTGTTCAACTTACCAAAAATAGAGAACAATCTCACACTAGTTTACTAGACCACCAAACAATTCATAGTGAAATTGAGCCTAGATATTTTAACTCTAATGAAACGATGCAGACTTTGCCTAATTTGCAAGCTTCTAATAATTTAGATAAGAAACAGATAAAAAAAATAAAAACCATCAAGCGAACGTTCGCATTAAAAAAGATTGGATATAAAGTAATACCATATGAGGACGAAAGCGATTCCAGATACGGGTTTACTAATGAGAATGTCGTTTTTGTAAATAAAGCTAATTCCGCATATAAAGCCGAATCAGAAAGAGGAGATGAATTTCTTTTGAGACATATTATAAGATTAGTAGCTGAAGCTATAGCTGAGGAAAAACATCCAGAAGGAAAAAATGCTTTAGAATTACAAAATCGTCTAATCGGGGAAGCAATAAAGATTCATAATCTCCATAGTCGAAAAAAATAAGAATCTTGGATTTAACTTAATAGAAAAGACTAAATCTGGCTTTTATGTCATATACCACAAATGGCTTTCCAATATTTTCCTGGCGCAACAGCCGTAGGAATCTCTTTTAATAATGGTGTTTTATTGGCATCTGAACAACGAGTTTCATTTGGGAATTTTCTTGTGAATAAAAATACTAAAAAAACTTTTGTGCTAACTGAGAATGTAGGAGCAGCTTGTGCAGGTATGGTTGCCGATATGAATGTACTTGCTCGACAGGTTGCTGCATTATCAAAAATCCGCAAAATGGAAATAAGACGTAAAGTTCCTACTAATTCAGTAGCGAAACTTATGTCAGTAATTATGTTTGAAAGACGATATTTCCCTTTATTGACTCAAGTAATAGTTGGAGGATATGATGATAAACCTCGGATATATACCCTTGATCCTCTAGGATCCCTACTTCCTGATGAATATGCTGCAGTAGGAAGTGGTGCAGAAATGGCTTTAGGTATATTGGATGGGCAATACGATTCCCAGATGAGTGAAGATGATGCAAAGAAACTCGCTATTAAATCGATTAAAGCTGCCATTCAAAGAGATGCATCTAGTGGAGATGGGATCGATGTTCTTACTATCAGTAACAGAGGAAAGAATGAGGAATCTCTAAAGGTCTAAATATTTATATTTAATGGCTAATCGTTGTTATCTTGACCATTTTTTTAATATATTAATCTCAGAGGTAAAGATGTATTAAAATTGGATGCAAGAAATATTGGTTTACGAAATATTGAAGTAGCAGATACAAAGATTTCATCCATTGATGGTGAAAACGGTAAATTAATTTATCGAGGTTATGATATTCTTGATTTAGTAAACCATTCTACCTTTGAAGAAACAGCTTATCTTTTATTGTTTGGAGAACTTCCTGACAAAAATCAATTAGATGAATTTTCCGGTAAACTAAAACAATCTAGAAATCTGCCAGATTCTTTAATTGCAAATTTAGAAAATAGACCTAACACTGCTCGCCCAATGGATGTTCTACAGTCATGTGTTCCTTCACTTGCAGATTATGAGGAACGTATTTACTTTGATACCAAAGAAGATAACTTCAATAGGGCTATATCTCTTATTTCTAAAATTCCTTCAATTGTTGCTGCGTGGAATAGAATAAGAAATGGACAAAATCTTATAGAACCAGACCAAGAACTTAATCATTCAGCAAACTTTCTTTACATGGTTTTCGGAAGAAAACCTACATTTGAAGAAGTAAAAGTTTTTGATATTTGTTTAATACTTCATGCTGAACATAGTTTTAATGCTTCAACTTTTGCAGCTCGAGAAATAGCTTCGACTCGTGCACATATGTATTCATGTATTGGTGGCGCTCTGGGAGCATTATCAGGAGAATTACATGGAGGAGCGAATGTTGAAGTAATGAAAATGCTTTTTGATATACATGACTCACAAAATATCGAAAAATGGATACAAGATAAACTTAAGGAGGGAAAAAGAATAATGGGAATGGGACATGCTGTATATCGCACTACAGATCCTCGTGCAGACATATTAGAACGACTTTCAACATCTGTTTGTAAAAATGATAATTATAAATGGTATGAAATTACTCGACAAGTGGAACAGTATACCAAAAAGTACATGACAGAGATCAAAAAACAACCGATCTATCCTAATGTCGATTTATATAGTGCATCACTTTATTATTGTATGGGTTTCCCTACCGACCTTAATACTCCTATATTTGCGATATCGAGAATTTCAGGATGGGCAGCACATGTAATTGAAGAGAAATTTGCAGAAGCAGCACCGAAACCAGCTTTATATCGTCCAAAAGCAGTATATGTTGGTAAATATTGTGGACCAATGGGATGCGAATATACTCCAATGAAAAAAAGGAAACCATAATAATTCATATATTTTTATGTCTTCATTTCTATTAATCATAGGGAAATTAAAGATAAATTATCATTTAAAGAGTAAGGATATAGCTTGAAAATAAATATGTTATCTAAAAAAGAAACATCTCTCATCTTAGAAAAACTTCATTCAAATTGGCCAGATAAAACTATCCCAAAGATCAAAAATTTAAAGGCATACGAAATTGAAAAAGATAGGAAATTATTAGTTCATGAAGAGAATTTTACTGCTGTTCAAATCGAAGAAACAATACTTCCTTATTTAGGAAACAATAATTTAGTTGAATTATTTCCTTATGTTCTTATAGATATGGGTGCTGTAAAATACATCTGTAATGGTGCAAATATCGCTCGCCCTGGCATTGTAAAGTTTGAATCATTTTTAAAAAATAAAATTGTGATTGTAAAAGATAAAGAGCATCAAAAATCTATCGCTGTAGGAACTTCGCTTTATGATAGTGAGGAAGCCATTAATTTATCCAAGGGTCATATAATAAATAATATGCATTATGTTGGTGATAAATTCTGGAATTTGTACAAAGGCTTACGACTATAAAATAAAATTTTTATAAGACACCGTCCTTAGTTATTCGAAATATTGTACTATCATTAATTAAGGGTTGAATGAAGGATACTTTATAGAAATTATTAGATATGCTTATTATTTCAAATAGTAATTTAATATGGATAGAAAGAGATACGGATTTTTCCATAAACTCTCGGTGCAATTTTATTTTTTTTTGTGGCTCATCAGTTTTATTAATAGGCTTATAAACACCATTTTCATTTATTATATTTCTTACCATATTAGTGGTCACTATAGCACAATTATTATTTATGGCAATGTGTGCTAATTGATGGATAAATTTCATCAAAATTAAATGACGAGATATATTTTTGCTTTCTATGGCTATAAGGGAAGTAATAGTATCAATTATTACTAATTTTGGCTGTATTTCACAAATTTTTTTGATCGCATCAAATTGATCTTTTATAGAATAAGGTCGAATGTAGTGTATATTATGCAGTATTTTATTTAAATTATGTTTATTTGTTATATCAAGAATTCTTTCTGGTCTAAAATTACCTGAGGTATCAATAAAAATTATTTTGGAATCTTCGTTATTTTTCAACAAATTTGCGCAAATACTAAAACAAAATTGAGATTTGCCTGAACCACTTTCTCCAAAGATATTAGTGATTATCCCAGTACGTATTCCTCCGCGAAGAAATCTGTCTAAATTTGCCGACCCTGTAGATATAAAATTCAATAAACTTTATTTTTATTATTGCTATAACTATTTAACCGTAAAGGAACCTTTTTATTCTGCTACATCTGAAAATGAATTGCTAAGTGATATATTGACATTGTCGGCTAATTCTAGTTCTCAACAACCAAAGAGACCATTAACCTTATTGCAGAAATCTCTTAACCAGCGTGTAGCAGTGAGATTAAAAAGTGAAATTGAATATAAAGGAGTTATGAATAATGTAGATTCTTACATGAATCTTATTCTTGTTAATGCTGAAGAATATTTAGGTCCAGACTTACTGGCTAATTATGGCAAGGTTGTCATTCGAGGAAATAATGTTCTTTTTATAAGACTCATAAAAGATTTTTAATTTAAAGACAAAAATAAAGCCCTTTTAGAAATGGTTTCTAGATATTTATTTAGCTCTGAAAGTGTTACAGAGGGTCACCCAGACAAAATGTGTGATCAAATTTCAGATTCAATACTAGATGAATTTTTGTCACGTGATGCTAACTCTAGAGTAGCGATTGAATCATTAACAACTACTGGAACTGTATTTATTGCAGGAGAGGTTACTTCGAAGGGTTCTGTAGATGTTCAAAAAGTTGTTAGGGACACTATCAGGGAAATAGGTTATACTCGAGCAGATTTTGGATTTGACTGTAATAGCTGTGCAGTTTTTACTTCTATTCATGAGCAGAGTGATGATATTTCTCTTGGCGTTACACCAACTGAAATAAAAGATCAAGGTGCAGGTGATCAAGGATTAGTCTTTGGCTATGCTAGCGAGGAAACACCAGAATTTATGCCGTTACCGATAATCATGGCTCACAAACTATGCATGAAATTAAGCGATGTTAGAAAAAGAAAAGAATTAGAATGGGTAAGACCAGATGGAAAATCTCAGGTTTCGGTAGTTTATGAAGATTTTATCCCTAAGCGGATTGATACTGTTGTTCTTTCTACTCAACATTCTCCAGACATAGAACTTGACCAATTACGCGAAGAAATAATTAACAAGGTTATCAAACCAACCTGTGCCGACTGGTTAGATAGTCAAACCAAATTCATCATTAATCCTACCGGCAGATTTGTCTCAGGAGGACCATCTGCTGATACCGGCCTTACTGGAAGAAAAATAATCATAGATACATATGGTGGGATGGGACGACACGGAGGAGGTGCTTTTTCTGGCAAAGATCCATCAAAAGTAGACAGATCTGCATGCTATATGGCTAGATACATCGCAAAAAATATTGTAGCTGCAGAATTGGCGAGAAAGTGTGAAGTTCAAATTGCTTATGCTATTGGAATGGCTGAACCTGTTTCATTAATGGTTGATACTTTTGGCACTGGTAGAATGGACCAAGAACAAATAGAGAATAAAGTGAAAAAGAATTTTGACATGCGTCCTTCTAAAATAATAGAAACTTTATCGTTAAAGAGGCCTATATATAAAAAAACTGCTGCATATGGTCATTTTGGTCGGAATGATCCAACATTTTCTTGGGAAAAAACTGATAAAGCTCATTTATTAAAATAAAATTTTTTTAATTTTTAATAGAATGCTGATCTTTAGAAAATGATCTACATTTGATTGTCATTTTAATAGACCATTATAACATGTATTCTCATCTAGGTTAAGGTCATATTTCCGTGTAAAATACCTAATTATATTACGAAGATCTCTTCTAATAAGGAATTCTGCATTTGGATGTTCTAAAGTGACTGCTTGAGGCCAATCTATAATCCAAACATCATTATTTCCGTCTAAAAGAATATTATACTCACTCAAATCACCATTAATGATATTTTCTTTGTATGCAATTCTTATTTGTTCAAATACTTGATAAAAAATCTGTCTAGGATTTTCCAATTTTTTCATTTCTATTAAACGTATTCCATCTATTCTATCCATTACTATAGAATGCATAGATCTGAAATAGGGTTTTGGAATATTCATTGTAGTTGATTTTAATTTTATTAAAAAATCGTATTCCCTTTTAGCAGCTTCAATATTTATCAATAACCAATTGTTAACATTTTTATTTTTTTCAAGAGATCTTTTTCTCTTAGTATCTGTGAAACTTATTCTTCCAATTCTAAAGAATTTAACAGCTCTCTTTTGGCCAATATCGGATACAGCTGCAACGACATCTGATTCTTTGCCAATTCCAAGCGAATCTCCAATTCCTAGTATGATTCCTGAATCCACCAATATTTTCAAAGCATAAACGTCCAATCCTGATGTAAGCAATTTAAAACCTTTTTCTGTTTTAGCAATTAATTTTAATTTCAGTAAAATTTCTAATGCATAATCTACCCGATCTTTGTGGAGATTAGAATAAGAAATAATGTTATAATTATTTATAATTTCATGATGTTTGATAGAAGAAACAAATATTTTCAGAACTCTGTATTCCAGGCTCTCTAATTTTTTTACAATACTAGCACAATCTTTTAGCGAAGGCAACTCTTTTCACATTATCTAATTATATGAAAAATTTCTTTCTCTTTATTTAAAGATTTCAAATTTAATATTTTTTCTTCAGTGATTATTGAGCTATATTATAATGGTATGGGTGTTTCCATTCTAAAGCCTGGAATTTATAGCTTATATATAAAATATTAGTAATCAAATTCTGGGGAATAATATGACTGTTGATTTTAACTTAAAGATTGATAACAATACAAATGAAGATGATCTGAAATTGGCAGAAATGGAATCAGAAAGTGAGCTTTCATTGGAAATTTTAGAAAAGCGTAAAAAAGGATTGTTAAGAACTGGATATACTACTGGGACCTCTGCTTCTGCAGCGACTAAAGCCGCTTTATTGGCGCTTATTCTATCTCAAATACATAATACAGTCGAAGTAACTCTTCCTAAGGGTAAAATTGCAAAATTGAAAATTGCATGGATTAAATATTCCCAAAATAATCAATCTGTTACTAGTGCAGTTATAAAAGACGGAGGAGATGACCCTGACGTTACACATGGGGCTGAAATTTGCTCGACTGTTACTTTCACCAATCAAAAAGGTCAAATCGAGATTGATGGAGGACTGGGTGTAGGAAGAGTTACTAGGCCAGGACTAGGATTAGAAATAGGTCACGCCGCAATCAATCCTGTTCCGAAACAAATGATTGAGCAAGTAGTACTTGATATAGGAGAATCTATACTAGGAGAGAAAGGCATCAAAGTTATTATATCAGTACCGAAGGGCATCGAATTAGCAAAAAAAACTGATAACCCAAGATTAGGGATAGTAGGGGGTATATCTATTTTGGGAACAACGGGAATAGTATTTCCTTATTCTACTGCTTCATTTGCAGCATCAATTAGACAAGGTTTAGATGTTGCCATATCACTTGGTACTACTATTGTAGTTCTCACTACTGGTGGAAGGAGTGAAGATTATATAAAAAATATTTACAAATTTCTTCCGGAATATGCTTTTGTACAAATGGGTGATTTCTCTGGATATACCATTAAACAATGTTCAAAGAGAAACTTTAAAAAAATTATTATAGCTGGATTTATAGGAAAGCTAACTAAAATGGCTATGGGAATAAAACAAACTCACGTACGTGGTTCTCATGTAAGTATGGATTATTTGGCTAATTTAGCATCATTGTGTGTTAATTCAGAAAATATTATCAACGATATAAAAAAAGCCAATACTGCAAGACACGTTTCTGAAATTATAATTCGAAACAATATTCAAAATTTTTTTGACTTAATATGCAAGCAAGTTTATATAGAAATGTATAATCATTCAAATAAATCTATGGAAATTGAGGTAGTTATGTTCTCGTTTGAAGGTAAAATAATAGGAAAATATCCATAATAGATCTATTAAATTCAAACACTTGAAAATATGTTATTTTTAGCCCTTCACGTTATTTTGTTCTATAAAAATCTGGATTCTTCATTTATTAACCAGATCTTTATTGATTAATATATGCAAAGAATTAATTTTGACTATTTGATAACTTTAACGGTTGAAAGAGAAAATTGCAGTTCTAGCCATAACTAAAAATGGTATAAAGATATCTGAACTTATCAAAAAAAATATTATTAATGCAGAAATATTTGTTCCCTACAAGTTATACAATGAGAATTCTAATATTATTTGGTTTAAAGAATCTACTCAAAAAAAAATAGAAGATCTATTCCATTCATATGATGCTTTGATTTGTATTTTTTCATTAGGAGCAGTAATAAGATTAATTTCAAAACTTCTAGTCGATAAAAAAACGGATCCAGCTGTGTTGGTTATTGATGATAAAGCGACTTTTGTTATTAGTACATTATCTGGTCATTTAGGAGGGGCCAATGCTTTGTCTAGATATGTATCTAGTTTTCTAAATTCTCTACCAGTAATAACTACCGCTGCTGACGTAAATAATACAATTAGCGTGGATTTAATTGGTAACGAATTAGGTTGGGTTATAGATAACTTTTAAAATGTTACAAAAATAAGTGCATATATGGTTAACGAGGAAAAAATAGCACTCTTC
>DASUZI010000120.1:0-3201 GCA_036376955.1 Nitrososphaeraceae archaeon | reverse complement strand
GCAATTGGATAAGATCTTTGATAGTCATGAGTATGCCCTTCTAAGACTAGATCTACACCATATTTATCAAAAAGTGGGTGAAATATATCTCGTAGACTAGATTCTCCTGAACAGGAAGAACAACTACTTGGAGAAGAGTACATTGGTTTGTGGAAATATACAATTATCCAATCGATGTTTTCTTTTGTAGAAGCAGCTTTTAAATCTTGTTCAACAAATGCCTTTTGAGCAGAGCTAGAACTATATGAAATTTCAGTTGCCATAGATATAAAATGAACATTTTCCAAGTCAAATGAGTAAACTTGGCCAAATTGTTTAGTGAGAGAGAACGCGTTAATATAGGTATTCAAATCTTCTGAACCACTATTTTCATGATTTCCTATACTTATTTGCATTTTATCACGATTTGGAAGAGTAGGATCTTCATGATTATAGATAGGTGTAATAGCATCAAGCCAACAATCAGCGGACGACTCGTAAGAATAATCTCCTAATCCCAATATAAGTTCAGGATTTTGATTTTTTATGGAGTTTACTGTTTTATCAGTATTAGAATTACACCCCCAATCGCCCACTGCAGCTATATTAAAGTTAGGAATAGTTGTCTGTGCATATATAACATTAATATTATTAATATTAAGCAAGACAAGAAACAAAAAGATTGGAATTGTACTATATCCACATATCTGTTTATAATTCATTACGTTTGAATTGAGATTCTATTATTTATGCAGAAAGTAGTACAAGAACTAAAGAATAAATAATATCATTTATCAATTATAATTTTAAATATTAAATACATAGTACAAAATTTAGAAGATATTTACTAGAGAATAATACATTTATTTTAATAGAATATTATGTCTACTGTATTCTCTCTACTAGTTTGAATATGTTTAGTGTTCTTCCAATGGACAATTGTTGAGTATTGGAACTGGATAGGTATTTTTCTCATTATCCATTCTATAATTCAAATTTGAATCATCGAAAAAGACGATGGTATGTTTACCAGCTAAACTTGGTTCTGCAAAAGTAGCTTCATTAAAACCTCCAGTACTATTGGTGGCAAAATATCCATTATGAAGAGGATTTAGTTGTGGATCAAACATTACCCAAGAAACACGTGAATTGGGGGAAAAACCATTAGCATTTATGTTTATATTAATTCCTTCAGTAGGGCCACACTCTGAAGAAATTATAACTTTAGATTCTGCATATACACTAGTCATCGGAATATACAAGAAGGAGAAAAGAAGAGAAGATAATAGTGAAGAGAATAGTAGTCCCATCGTCAAATAATTGAATGTCATACTAGAATTTTGAATTACTAGTTAATATAGTTATAGATTTATTGTATTTTACAACTATTTTTTACTATTCTGTATTTATTGGATAGCTAGTTATAATTTTATTTCAGAAATTCCTTGCAAGTTTTTCTTTCATCAAACACATAAATATTTCAATTAAATATTTTGAATTACTATTGTGTATGAGTCTGAAATAGAACTAGGATCATATTCTCTTGCAAAATTCAACATTTTAATAATACAGTCTGTTTCGATAAAAATTTTATAATTAAATTCTTACACTAGGCCTAGCAGTATGTCTATTTACTAATACTCATTTATTATTAAAAGAAGCCAGTTCACAAAATATTAGTATTCATCAACTCTTGACAGAAAAAATACAAATGGAAATATAAATGCAGGATATAAAACTTATATTTTGATATTTGGTCAAAGAATTATAGGAAACGTGGATAATCCTACGAACTTGTATCTTCTGTTGTAGGTCATATATTAAACAGAAGAAGAATTTTTGGAGAAAATAAGTTTGGCTCCATTTCAGTATGTAGAAATTCAAGAAGAGAATGTAATAAATGACATTACACCTGGAAAGGAATGTGGAGTTAACCTTACAACCCATCATGATCAAAATGTTGTAGTAGTTTGTATTTCTTCCGGGAATACCTTTAATGTAAATATATAATCCCTACTAAGTAATATTTATTACCTGGTTTCCATCCCTAATTATATCTTACGTTAGCAAATTTTGGAGACGATATAGTAATAATATTCCAGAATCTTATTAACAGATTACTAAATTTGATTTAGCTCTCGGTATGTAAAGTGGAAAATAATGAATTATGAATTTATGTTTTGGTAATATTCCCTATATTCAATAAATAAATTAGTATTTCACATTCTCTATATTATTTCTCAATTGATATGTAATGAAGAAAGTAAATTTTATAGTTCTCTTACTATTCTAAAAAAAATATATTTCGAATTAACATTAAAATAATTATAAGATATGAAATGTTAACGGTTTATTAAAATGATAAATTTCAAATTATAATGTATTCCCTTTGAATATACTTTTCCTACTTTTTAGATTCTTGTGTAATTGATTGCTAAGAATTCTACCATTTCTTTTATATATATAATAACTATATATTTACATGCTCAGGGCGTATCTCTTGATTATATGTGATCCAGAATACAGATTTCAGGTAGCTCATAGTCTTGAAAAAATGGAGAATGTAGTAAATGTAGACGTCATTAATGGTCCATATGATCTAGTGGTGGAAATAATATTTGATACAATGGAGGATTTAAAAGAAAAAATTCAAAATAATATTCAGGATATTGATAACTTAATGTCAACTTTGACTTTAATTCTATCGGATGATATGTAATTGGCACCATGAGTCAGAGGAAAAAACTAAAACTAAAAGATATTATATTTATTCACATTAATTTTTGATCTCCTATATCTCAATTTGTAACCATAAAATTTTGTTTATTTAAATAATTAATAATTCTACTCTATTGTTGAACCGCACTAAAACCTATTGAAGTGACATTTATTCAAGTAACTAAAATTTCAATCTCATATGGCAGAATCATTTGATAGAAGTTAGAAATATAGAAGTATTTTAAAAGAAAGTATTCTTTAGTCACGTTTAAAACAAAATCAAATAATGGAAATTAATGAATCTTCTGTTAATGATAATATTTTCCTTTAAACTTAAATATTCTAATCATGTTTAATGTTCCTTATTACAGTAATATTTATCCATAAAAAAATGCATTTCAGATAAAATAATGTATAATAGACTTCAATAAATAATTAAAATAGAGAAAGGTTGTATTAAAAAAAGACTATAATTTTTAATCAGACCAACTATTAGAATTTATT
>DASUZI010000119.1:0-28153 GCA_036376955.1 Nitrososphaeraceae archaeon | reverse complement strand
AATATATGTGTATATTAAAAATATGAGAAAATATCGAAATTCTTCTAACTCAAATAATGGCCTACTAACGCGATTAATATCCTATGCTCTAACTACTTTTGTTATTCCAATTGTTATTCTATTAATGAGATTACTAGCTTATGCAATAATATCATTTGTTATTCCATTTGTCATCAATATGATAAAATAGAGACTAACCGACCAACAGCGTCTCATATGTACTAGATGTGATGGAAAACTAGAAGTAATTGATAAAGAAGGTAATCTTTATTGCAAGAATTGTAAAATAATAAAATTCGACCCCCATTGATGATGTAACTAATGATAAAAATTAATAATTTATAGTTCCTCCTTTTATAATTTTTTCCGCAATTAATATTTGTCAATTAATTTGTTACTTTAGCAATATCTATTGCTAGATTTGAATTATAAATAAGAAAAAATAATAAAGAGGAAAAACAAAAACTTATCAAAATCATACCAATACAATCACATATCACTTTTCTTAATTAAGTTCTAGATAAAAATAAAGGACTGAAATAGATAATTACCGTTTGCTAATTTATCTTCATAATAATAATATTTAAGATATATTTACAAATATCAGAAATATTTTAAAAGTTTGTGCCATGTATATTCAAATCTGTATAATATTACGAGCGGAGGGCTTGGGGTTGTTGTTGTTTTGGGGTTTCAATAATTGACTTGTGATGATACTGCTCTCCTTGATTTATATTACTTTGGCAATTAATAATTAGCATTTTTTTACTAAAATTAACAAAGATGATTAATTTGACCAAGATGTTAATTTCAGAACAGAGAATGAGAATTTGTAAAACTGATAAATATTATTAGCTTGTTTTAAATATTACAATATACTCGTCTCAAGTCCTTTCCCAGACAGATAGGCAATTCGTCATAGTCTGAATCATGAAGCAACTTCTACCAGTTCAGGCTATGGCAAGTTATTATTAGTTATTGGTTAACTATCTGATTCCATTTTTAAATATTCTATAATCCATATAATATTACACTTGTAAAAAAAGTAGAGACAAAAGAATTGAGCATACCCATAGTTAACAACAACATCACCTGTCTGTTTCTGTTCGACTCATCTTTATCTTTGTATTGTTCTTAATAAAGAAAGTATTACGTTATAAATGAGTCGATACCCGAAATTATCTTGTGTATAACAAAAAAGTTGGTGAGAAAAGTCTCAAATGTTTAAGTGATCAATAAAATCACTAAGTTTTTGTTTTTTATTATTTTTCAATTCTTCTATTTTTTGTCTGTATAATTTCAAAAATTTCCTCCAATCATCTTTCCCGTATTCATAACTTAAATTATATCGTATTGCTTCAGGATGAAGATATATTTGTACATCCGAATTTATTAACCAAATCTTGTCTACTATATTCTCAAATTCTTTAGCTATTCCTTTCTTCTTACATATAAGCAAAAAGAATGCAAAATATAAAATATTATTCTCTAATTTTGTTAATTCCTCAGAAATATTTGGATTGTAATTTTCATTATGAATATTACTTTTCGATAACTTGATATTATAAAAATTTGAATAGTCGGAAACAGTATTTGAAATTTCAGTAAAAACTAACGAATTCAATTGACTTATTATTTCTTTTTTTTGAATAATTTTCGGCCATACAGCAATGGATTTAAGCAAAAAACATTGCATTAAATATTTTAATATAAAAAGTGGCAATTGTTCATAAAATAAAATCTTTATAAAATTCTTATCTCTATTTTCTTTATTAGTAAATGGTAATAAATTCACTTCTGGTATGACGGCTTCTACCTTCTGAAGTAAGTTTTTAAATTCTTGATTAAAATCTCTTATTTGGTTATTAAGAACTATTAGTATATTTTCACTACATAAAAATAGTTTATAAGCTCTGGAATTAGTTTTTTCTTTTTCGATTTTAAGTAGGTCGTCTCTTTTCAATTCCTGTAAAATCTTTTCCAAAGGTCTTTTGGACACAATATTATTTACTCCTCTTACTAAATCTCCTTTAGAACATCCAGGATTTTTCATTAAAAAATTAATAATTTCGTCTCTTTGATATTTCTTATCAATGATCAGGGATTCCTTTCCAACATTCTTCGAAATCATAATCTTTCAACTTGGGTACGAATCTAAGTATGTGGATACTTAATTACTATATTAATTTATACTTTGTTATAAAATATGCCTTAAAAAACATGATTGTTGAAATTGATACTAGAATTGAATTGTAACAGTCTATATTGATGAGTTTGGAATTACACATCTTAATATAATGTATAACAAAGAGGAAGAGAAATTCTTTTGCCTTTTTGATATATCAAATAGAGAAGGTGTAAAAAATTATTATAATAAACAGGGGGTTAAGTGTCAATGGGTAACAGAAGTGAAAACAACCTTTTAAAGCTCAAGAACTTCTTGTCTCTGATCTATCTCTGCCCACCTTCTCAACTCAATTTATATATTTTATTATAATAGGAGAATATCTATCAATAGTATTTTTATACCGTATTATGAGATAAGTGTCTATTTCTTAACAAGTAGCGTTTACAAGTTACCCAAATCAATAAAAACACTACCTCCAGTTTTTTTGAACACGATTGTTACTGTTAATATCAAAATATTTTTATAAATATTCTTCTTTTTTTTCTTTGATTACAAACTTACAAATTAAATCTCCCTTAGCTGCTCTATGTGTTGTTTCTATATTAGCTCCAAGGAGTTTTTCAAATAATTCAGTTTCAGTTAAACATGCTTCCCAATGTTTTTCAGCTATGTGTATAATCGGACAGTTGTATTCTAAAAGAACATGTTTTCCCCCTCTCCTTTTGGACTCCTTCCTTGATTCAGCAATATATCCTTCCTCATCCCTAATCCTAGCTAATTCCCTGACCTGTTTATCAAAATTTAAACCTTTTAGACGTTTAGAGTATTCATCGAAAAGCTCAACCTGACGTTCATGTAGAACTTGTTCAACGCCTTCTTTTCCCATATTTCTTTCAATGAAATCAAGTGCATGTGTTGCGATTGCACTGTAAGATTTTGGAAAAATAGTTTTACTTTGACTTGTTAGTTGATATATCATCCTAGGCCTACCTACATGTCCCTGTGTTTTTATAGCTTCTACCAGTCCCCTATTTTGCAAAATAACAAGATGCTTATGAATAGCCATCCTTGATACTCTCATTACATTCGCCAATTCCTCAAGGCCTGCCTGTTGCATAACCTTTAGATAATATAGTATCTTCTTCTTTGGTTCGCTAAATTCTATTTTAAGATTTTCAGAATTATTTGGAATAGTCAAATATTACATATAATATAGTATAACTCATTCATAAACTCTCTTGTTTACAAATAGAATCAGGATATGAGGTGAAAATTAAATTTCCTTTTTAATTAAAAAATTAGTCAACTATTAATATGTTCTCTACAATCCATGAGCAAGTTTTCATAATAAAGTAAACAGAGCTTTTTAGATGTTGCCAAGTTCCAGCTTCTTACAATTCTATCTGATAACTGTAAAATAATATACTTTGTAAAAGCCATGCTCCATGCTCTGAAGAATTTAGACACATTATAATAATAGATACAGTTATTTATAATTGAGCGTTCTAGATAATTTTGCTAGCATCTTATTTTCATTTTTTGTGAAGATTAGGATATAAAAACGCTTTTTACGTTGTTTTTGAATATTATTCTCAACTTCTGTTTCAGACTACTAGTTATAGATTATAATGCATACTATAGAAAGTTTCTACATTTGTTATCTGTTGTTGCTAATGCTTGTACTCGTTGTGAAGCTGAAAAATCAAAATTGAAGAAATAGATTTTTATAAACTCATACTAACCCAGAAATAATTTGTGAACATTTTCTTTAGTTATATGGAGCTTGTATACTTCATCTTCTTTTAGTATAAAGACTTGATCATGCATTTCGAATAGTTCTATAAGATCTTTTATTTGAGAATGTAACAAATTCTCAGTTTTATATGTACAATACATTAATCCTGGTATTCTATTGTCATCATAAACCTTTTCTAAAGTCAACGCCTGTTTTAAGGAATTTTTTCCTATATCGTTAATTAGAAAATCCATACAACATACTGGTTTATTATCTGCATTTTTAACTACGTTTTCTAATACTTTGTCACAATACTTGATAATATTTTTTTGACTTTGAAATTGCGGTTTGGTTTGTATTTGTGATTTCTCTTTCTCTGTATACTTTTCCAAAGAATGGTAATAATATGGTTTAATCGTTCCATCATACCACCTAAGTTTAGACAAAAGTTCAGTGGTGAAACTATTAGGAGGACCAAAAAAGCATCTAAACAAGTTGCCTTCTCTGGCAAACCTATCCATGGATTTTAGGAGTCGTATAATAGATTCATCATCTGAATAAATTACCAGATGATGCTTCCTGGGCATTTCTGATTCCTTCTTTTTTAACCACATATCTACAGCATCTTTTACTATTGAATTTACAGAAACTCCACGTTTGTTGGCAATTTCTCCTAGTTGCTCATGGACTTGATCATCAAATCCCCTAATGATGAGAGTATGTGTCATTAAATATCATATTTTTAACTTATTTATAGATGTTGATATCAAGATAGCAATAAATTATTAGTTTATTATAAGTTTATATAACGCTATCATGATATCAAATAATATGAAAAAAAATCTCGTTATTCGGAAGACAATAAAAAATGATGAGGTGTATGAATTGTTGAAAAAAATACCTGCTGGAAAGGTTACCACTTACGGAGATATCGCAAAAGCACTTGGTAATCCCTCAGCATCAAGAATAGTAGGCAAAATACTTGGTCAGAATCCAAATCCAATCCAGGTGCCGTGTCACAGGGTAGTAATGTCTAATGGGAAATTAGGAGGATACGCTTATGGAACCCTCAAAAAGAGAGGATTACTGGAGAAAGAAGGTTTGTCATTTAGCAATGGAATCGTTACTGAATTCACGAAGGTTAGGATCTCTCTTTCTTCAAATGGGAAACCTAGTGAATAGAAACCCGTCGAACACAAATTACAAGGGATCAATTAAAAGCCCTTACATAATTATTACCTATGAGGTATCTATTTAGACATTCTAAATGAAATTTGAGATATAGATGAGTTATTCTATTTCAGTCTAATTTGCTAATTTGTTGATAAATCTGAATAAAATATAAATCTAAAAAATAACCTAAGTTAATAATTTATTAATTTGGAAAAAGTCATAGTCACTTTGTCATAGAAAACCATTTACCATATTATTAAATGTTTAACATTAGTTAAAGTGGAAAGTTATAATAATCAAAGGTGCAAAATGAAACAAATTTTTTATGTGTTATGATATTAAACAGCAAGAATGAATCAATTTGACCTTCTACAAAATTAAGTGGAATGATTATTTCCGTATATATTTTGAGCCAAAAGCCCTCTATTATTCTTTAAGTAATGTGTAGAATGTTATACTGTAATTATCTTAACTTTTCTTGTGGTGTTAATACTAAAATAAGTCAATCATTTACTAATAACATGGGAAATAGAAGTAGGACTGAAATAGTTGGTAATATACTTGATGCTGCAAATGGAGGAGCCACCAAGACAAAAATTATGTACACAGCTTTTCTAAGTTATAACCAATTAAATGAATACCTATCTATTTTGATAGATAATAATCTACTAGAATATCTTGATGGAACTCACACGTTCAAGACTACAGAAAAAGGATTAAACTTTCTCAAAATACATAATGAAATTGGAGAACTATTACTAGCTAACATGGAAAATAATAACTAATTAAATATAAGATACATCAATATCATTCAAACATTCTTCAATATTTCAGTAATCTAATCGTTTTTTCTCCTGATAATTTGCAAGAAATTAAGATTTGGTTTCATCTAATCCGAATCAAAATTCATTCTTCTTATACATTGTAAGTTTTACAAAAAAATATGTTTTATTCTTTCTATTTTATTATCTATTACTTTAAATTTGTTATCTAAAAAATTTGTCGTATAAATAGCATTCATAATTGTGATTTCAACATCCTGGTTTTGATAACTTCCTGTAGATTTTATTGCGATATGATACATACATTAGAATCTACAATTAAAAAATCAATCATCTATTTTTTGAAAAGCTCTTTTATTTCATCTTTAAGATAATTTTAAATTATATTTTTATCTTTTTCCTTCTAGTTGGCCTAAAACCATTCTCAATTAATACTTTGTAAATTTCTGGAACTGCAAAACAAAACCCAATGTGTAAACAATCGGTTTTCTCACAAAAATCACACTGCAGCTCCTTCTTTTTTGAATTAATGTATATTGTAACAAGCCTATTCATTGTATTATCTTTTATGGCTATATAATTATCAATTGCAGAATTAAATTCAAGAAAAGGACCATATTCTGTTATTTGTTTATTAAACGCTATTGTATTTTTTAATATTAGATCTAAATAAGCTGTAAATTTTTGATTAGATGGTCTTTTTTTATCGTTATTATATAATTCTAATAAATTATTTTTAACATCTTCTCTGATTTGGATAGTGGACCAGCCTTTTTTTTGCGGCATTTTTATATATTAATTTAGGTTAAAGTATGATATAACCTTTATTTTATTATATATAATATATAACTCAATTTTTAGGTTAAATTAACATAAAACTTAAGTATTATAGTTAGGTTAAATTATGTGAATGGCTAAAAATTTAATAATAAGTAGTGCATATAAATTGTTTAGAAAAATAAAAGAAAATCATGAACTTAATGTGCTAATTTACAGAAATATAATAATATTATATTTGGTTTTCTATATCATAATTATAAAATATGTGTTCAATTTTATTATTAAACAATATAGGAGTTTCTTTTAAAATGTTTTACAAATTTGAAAATACATTTTTTGTATCAGCTCATGATTATCTATTAAAATCATTCAAATTTGATTTACAGCAAAATCAACTAGTTGATTTAACAATTGGTTCACCTACTTTTTTTGTAAACTTTTATAATTTAATACCTAAACTGACTATCAAAGCATTACTACCAAGGAATTATGGTGGTCTGGAATCTCCTACTGTTACAATTATTGATGGCGTTATTAGAGGTCACTCAAATCATTTAGATTTTTACAGCTTTATAGATTATGCCATTAAATATGGTATAAACGTTAATTCAGCTTTAGAGCGAATTATAATAACAAGATCTTTTACTGCTCATCAACTTGCAAATACTATAATTTGTAAATTACCTAAAATGATTCAGAAATATAGATCAAATATTGTAATAATTACAGATTTATTTGCTACCGACGAACAATTACATCTTTCTGAAAGGAGATGGCTATTGGGTCATATAATCAAGTCTATACATGATATTTCAGAATCAATAATTGCTGCTGTTTTTTCCCCTGTTGTAATAGAAGATTTTAGAAAAGTTATTGATAATAATCCTAAATCGGAAATAATCACAACAACAAACAAACAAAACAGAGAGAGATGAAAGAGTTGGGAAGAACAATTCCATCTTTTAGAATAGCTATACTACTTGAAGGGAAAAGGTGGAAACTTTATAGACAATATTTGCGTAAAAATGAACAAAAAATTTTTAAACATATGTTTTCAATTGCATATCTTTTTAATTCAGCTTCTTCATATGCTGCAAATCCAATAAGAATAAATCCAATTTTGTTTTCAATTGCTTTATATCATCATAAAAAAATATATCTATTATATAAGAATAGGGATGAACCTTTTTTTTTCAATCTTCATTATTTACTACTACAATTACTACAGAGATGAAAAAAGAAAATGAAACCTATTCTTCTTCCTCTAATCTTTTTCCATATGATAATATTATTACAAAAGAAATAGATTCATGGAAAAATTTTGCAGATTGTCTAAGAAAGCAAGATAGAGATTTGTTTTATAAAATGCTCACTAGCTGTTACAAATATTCTCCAGCTATTACTGTACAAGGGAAAGAACATTCTACTACATCAGCTTTAATGTCAATCTTGCTGGAACATCATAAGGAATTACTTTACAAAAACAAAATAAAAGATATATAATAACACAAGAGGTGAATAAGAAAAATTACTGCAACAATTGGTTGGCTGTTTGATGCCTATCCTTCTAAAGACAATAATAAAATGATTTTTTGGATTAGATTGAAAAATTTCCCAGATAATAAAAAAAGATATATTCGAATTGAAGAGAAATGGCAAAATTATTTTTATGTTGCATCGGATAATATATCTAAACTGGAACAATTAGTTCAAAATGATAATATTTTATCATCAATTAGCTCATATGAATTTGTTAAAAGATATGAAACAATTATAGATACAAAAAAATCGATTGTCTTGAAACTTTCTATGTATGGTAAAAATCTAAAGTTTGCAAATACTATTGAAAAAATGAATGGATATCAGAATTGTAGGTTATACAATGTTGATTTAATCCCTGAACAAAAATATTTTTTTGACCATGATATATTTCCATTAGGACTATTTGAGGTAACTGATGATAATTCTGTTCTACATTGGGAAGCTAAAAATGATGGTATTTGGTCTACCGATTATCATATACCATATTTTAAAAAGATACATATCAAGCTTAACTTTCCAAAAGGTAAAATTATAAAATTAGAAGATGAATTAAACTCTATTAGTATTGTTCAATATAATGATACTAACAGTATTGACAACAAAAATAAAATTGATATTGTAGATCTTTCAGACAAATCAGAAAAAAAATTATTAAAGGAATTGTTGAGAATTGTTCAAGATATAGATCCAGATTTTATATTTACAGAAGATGGAGACTCCTTTACATTTCCTTATTTGACTCACAGAGCAGAAATAAATAAAATCGATTTATGTCTTGGCAGAGACAATAACATGTATTTAACAAAACCAGAAAGAAAAGGAAATTCCTTTTTTTCTTATGGTAGGACATATTTTAGGCCATCAACTATCAAATTATTTGGGCGTATTCATATTGATAAAAGTAATACTTTTACAATCAGAACAGGCTCCGATTTAGAAGGTTTATTTGAGATTTCAAGGTTATGCAGAATCCCATTACATGAAGCATCAAGAGCTTCAATTGGAAGATGTTTAACCAGTTTGCATCTGTATAACGCAACAAAAAAAGGTTTACTAATACCTTGGAAACCAATATTATTTGAACATCCAAAAAATATGTTGGAACTTTTCTTAGCTGATAGAGGTGGCCTGATATTAGAACCAGAAATAGGTCTACATGAAAAAATAGCTGAATTTGATTTTGTATCTCTTTATCCAAGTATTATGTTAAAAAGAAATGTTTCCGCAGAGACTATATTATGTGATTGTTGTTTTGATAACCCTAAATTTAGAGTACCAGAGCTAAACTACCATATTTGCAACAAAAAAGGATTAATTCCATTATCATTAGAAATAGTATTAGATAAAAGATTAAGATATAAAAATTTAAAAAATAAAACATCAGATCCAATATTAAAAGATATTTATGACAAAAGACAATCAGCTCTAAAATGGATACTTGTAACCTCTTTTGGCTATTTAGGATTTAGTAATGCAAAGTTTGGACGGATAGATGCTCATATTGCTGTTTGTGCTTTTGCAAGAAATATTCTTTCTCAAACTATGCATATTGCTGAAGACATGAATTTTGACGTCTTACATGGAATAGTAGATTCAATTTGGGTAAAGAAAAGAGATGATACTGCTAACAATGATTATACCAACTTAAAAGAAACAATAAAAAAAGAAACTGGATTTGATGTATCATTTGAAGGAGTATACAAATGGATTGCATTTCTTCCATCTGAGATTAATTCCCATATTCCAGTACTAAATAGATACTTTGGAGTTTTTGAAGATGGGACTATAAAAACAAGGGGAATAGAAGGAAGAAGGCATGATACGCCTGATTTTTTAGTACAATGTCAAAATGAAATTTTAGAAATCTTGGCCCAAGGTAATTCTATTCAAGATATAAAACAAAATAAATTATCTTTGATAATCAAAAAAATTAAGAACAATCTTTCTCTATTAAAATATCGTAAAGTCGAACCAGAAAGTCTAGTATTTACCAAACTACTTTCGAAAGATTACAATCAATATCATAACAGAAATACATTAGAAAATAGCGCTATAAAACAACTTGAATTAAATGGAGAGTATCTAAAAGCCGGACAAATTTTACAATATGTTATAATGGAGAACAGCGGGCCTATTTTAAAAAGAGTACTTCCAATTCAATTATTAAATAATAAAAATTATTATTATGATATTAAAAGATATTCTGAATTATTAATTAATACTTGTAATAATATAATAAAACCATTTGGAATAATATTTGATCAAAATCAATCGGTATGTAGATTAGATAATTATCATTGATTTAGTACAAATAGTTTGACGACAATCATAAATAAGAATAAACTGGTTCTTTATAATAGCAAAAATCAATAATTCAAGTTAGAATTATAGTTTAAAAGTTCTAAAGTTTATGATATTTATTTAATTTAATATAAAAAATTGGGTAATTTATCCTAGCGAAAGTTTTTTTTCAATTTCTTTGTATACATTTCTAATTGTAACCTCAGATACGCCTGCCGCATCTGCAATTACTGCTTGTGTAATGATTCTTTTTTGGATATTCTCATCACTCTTAGGAAGTGATAGATAAATAACGGCTCCAACTATGCCCATAGGTTCCTTTCCTGCACTCAATCCTGCATCTCGAACCTTTTTCATCAGTTTTAATGCATCGCGTATATTTTTTTCATCAAGATTTGCTTTTCTTCCTACTTTTTCCAAGTATCGAAACAAGTCTACCTGTGGTACTTGTTTGCCAAGATGCAAAACTATTTGACGGTACACTCTAGAAGTCTCACGATATTTTTCGTTGTTAATTGAAGAAATTTCTCTTAACGTTCTTGGTATTTCAAATTCTCTACATGCGATATATAATGATGCACCTAATACAGTATTTACTTTTCTACCTCTGACTAATCCTGCTTCCTGTACTTTTCGATAGATATATGCTGTTTTTTCTATAACAGCATGTGGTAGGTTCATTTTGTCTTTTAATGAATCTAATTGTCTAAATGCTCTAATTAAATATCGAGCAGATGTGTTAATCTGAGATCTTTTATCTTGATATCTCATTTTATTTAGACGTGTTACCATCATAGAATTGATGGTATTACCACTCGCGTCTCTGTTTGTATTACCTATCAAGGTTGAGAGTCCCTGATCGTAAAGTGTCAAAGACGAAGGATTACCGTTGCGGGTATCAATTTTATCATCTTCAGCTTTATGCCATATCTTTGTTGTATCTTCTAAACCTTTTTCTACAACTATACCGCATTGATTGCAAATAATTTCTCCAGATTCAACATCAGTAATCATGTTGGATTCACTAGGATCACATATTTTACATTGAATGGTGGTTTGCATATTTTTTATTTGTATTTATTATAATTATAGCTAAACAAATATATAAATCTTATACTATTCAGTATAAAATTTACATAATTAAAGCCAAACATCATTTGTAATGATAGAGTAATCAATATCATTTAAATAAATGATCTTTAGATAAATTGATATAATATCTAGAGCCTAATTAAATTAGTAGATATTATGCTAGTATCTATAGTGTTTTCAAAATAAATTAGATTTAAATCAATTAATAAAGATCTATACTAAATTCATTCTTTGTTCAAATATTCCTTTTATTTCGAGACTAAGATCTTAATGATATGATTCTTGTCGTGGTTGGTCATTTGCTTTTTCTGTTGAACTGGTAAATAATATCCATATTAAATATTTTATTATAAAAAAATCCTGATGGTGGTTGTATTGTTTTATCTAGAATATATATACAATACAAGTTGCTTAATCAAATGTTAAAGAATCTTTGAAAATATTTTTTAGATCCTCTTTCTCATTCTTGTTTAAAGTACCTACATTTTTTCTAAGCTCGGTAAATAACTTTTCCATTCTATCATGACCAATTAGTTTCACAAGTTTTTCTTCTGAACTTGTACCTTCCCATGCATTCAATAAATTATGGACATCTTCTCTAATATCAGGTTGTATATCTTTCATTGAATTCTCAATAATCTTTTTGTAATCTCTTCCAAAATCTTTTGCCCTAAATACTGATCCCATAATAATTTATTGCAATTTTAAATAATAAGTTTATTGGATCGCAAGTTATTTTCATTATCCATAAAAATAACAATTTTATTTTTAAAAGTTAATTCAGTATTAAGATTACCATATAAAATAGTGTAATTCAATATAGGATATTAAACCCCTTTATTTTTGTTAAGAAATATGATTATTCATTTATTCTTCTATCAAAATAAGAACTATTGCATAATAAGAATATTCAAATGTACTGATCTTGATTCTATCAGATTCATCGACTCTACCTTCTTCATTAAATTTTTTTTCATCTCTTTCTATTTGCTTGTCTAAGACTTCCATTATTGATACATCAAAGATATTTCCGACACTGTATTCTTTAGTAAATTCATTTATTTTATCTAATAATTCAGGAACAGTCTTCCCATAGAAATAAAATCTTTTATGATATTGTTTCACTTTATTTCAATATCTGTTTGTATATATATAGCATTAAACATCATAAACACTTGTTATTTCTTCAATTTGTTTAATAAAGCTATAACCCACTATTATCTAGGAAGATATCTAAGAATGTTATGGTAATGATACGGGAACTTATGACTTCCCTATTATAAGATAAGAATTGATATTATATTATTTAAAATTGAGAGATAACTTGAATAAAAAATATAGTTTTCCTCTTTGAATGAGGAGAAGTATATCAAACAATCAATAAATACTTTATATTCATTGATCTTAAATTCTCATTTTGTATTAAGAATTTAGTGACATTAAATTTAATTGATTATAATAGCAATACGATCCATTTCAGTGAAATTATCCTCAACTGTTCTAAATTAAGATAACCTACCGTTTTTAATAAAGACAATCTTAACAACTCTAACCTTCTTAATTGCTCTTCTAGCATCAAAATATATCAACTTATTATCAGTTACTCATCTGATTCGAAATAAAGGTAAATTACCTGACATGTATCAAAGAAAACTTAATTGTCTATATTATTAGAAATTTTTGAAAAAAATATTAGTTACAGAAAAGCAATATTTACAACTTTAGAAATTTATTTGCTAATTTGGGTCAAAACTTTTATTATTTGTTATTATGTTTGATTATTTTTTATTGGTTCATGTTATATCAATCAATTTATTATCAATATGTCAAATTTCATATTCATTACTATCGATATAAAATTTTATAAAATAGATAAAAGAAAAATATTTGATTTTTTGTTATAGAATTTAATTATATATAAAATAAATTTTTATTTATTAATAAGGAGATTTATATTATTCTCATGAACTTCGGATGGTCAATGGATAATTTTAGTTGTACAAGGTTTATGCCATCGAGATGTTTTACTTTTTCATTTATAATCTTTATAATATTTTTATCATTTACATTTTTAGGTTTTAATAATCCCATTTTATTAAATGCTCAGGCAAGTAGTGGAAGTGATTGTAGTTCAAAAGATTCGAACATTATAGTAGGAACTCGGCCTTTTACCTTGGGGACCAAATGTAATGATGTGATTATTGCATGCCCTGGACTTTCGAGTGCATCAGGTCTAGGTTCACCATGCGGAAATGGAGATATCATAAGAGGATTTGAGAAAAATGATGTTATTCAAGGTTCTGTAGGTAATGACGAACTTTATGGTGATGAAGGAAATGATAAAATATTGGGATCTCAAGGAAGCGACAAAATCTACGGTGGACCCGATACTGACATAATTCAAGCTGGTGAGGGTGCTGACTTATTAGTAGGAGGAAATGGAAATGACGAACTGTATGGAGGTATAGGTGACGATGTTTCAATAGGAGGAAAAGGAGTAAACTTTTTTGATTGTGGTGATGGAAGTGATATACTAGTAGATTTTGATCCAGATAAAGGTGATACTCAATCCGGTAATTGTGAAGTAGTCTTAAACAATCATGGTGATATGAATATCTTTACACAACCAAATAAAATTCAATCTCAACTTGAGGCATTTGGTATTGGCTCCTCAAAGGATGAAATTGATATTAACGATTTGGGAAAAACCGTTGATAATTAATGAAAAAGGTAGTTTTGATCCTGAAGTTTAGTTATTTTTCCAGAAGGTAGCTTCATATACTCTACTTTAATTTTTGACAAAAATAATATTATATAGAATGTAAATAATTTTACCTAATTCTAAATGTAGATAGCGATCCAAATTATTTCATTTATTTTGAATGGTTCATATAGAATATTCTGTATTCTTTTTCAATTTTGGGCTATTTGTATCTTTAAATTAAATGCGTAATAAATTTATCATTACTGTGATATACTAAAAATTTTACTTTATAATTTATATTTTACTTTAAACATTTTTTTGAATTGTTAATAAATTCATCCATACATTATCGTCAGTTGAGTATTTGTCACATCTATTATCAACATAGTGTTATAGTTGTTATTGCCATATAATTGAGTCATTCTGTATTTGTATCAATTTTTACCGTATTGGAAAAAAATATTTTAAAAAATCTTATTCCCTCTTTAATGCTTCTATTGGTAGCAAACGTGACGCTTTAAACGCAGGAAACAGCCCTGCTAAAAAACTCAACCCAATAGTCATGAACCAAACTCTTGCCATATCAGTTATTAAAAAAACAGGAGTAGAATTATTTCCATCACTAGTGGAACTAAACCCAGTATTTAAAACATATCCCAGAATTACACCCGTCCCCAAACCAGAGGTGGCACCCAATACACCAATTAAAAAGGCTTCCACTAGAAAAAGAGTTAGTATATCAAAATTTTGTGCTCCAATAGCTTTCAAAGTCCCTATTTCACGAGTTCTTTCTATTACAGAAGTATATAATGTAGTTATAATTCCAACTGCCCCTACTATTAATGATACAATTGCAATACTTAAAAGAAAAGAACTTAATCCACCGGTAAACTCTTTAATTGTCTCTATGAGAGCTTTTACAGTAGTAATGCCTATGTCATTACCATAAAGTTTCCTTATTTCAGTCTCAATACTATCTATATTATCAGGAGAGAGAGCTACTACTATTAATGCATCAAATTTTCCAGACTTGTGTAAAAATGTATTGCCAATTTGTTCATTAATGATGACAGCTTTGTCAATGTTAGGATTTCCTGATTGCTTTATTATTGCTCTAATAACAAAACTTTTTGTTTCAGTTTCTCTGTTTCCTGTTATAGGATCCACAAAAGTATAAGAAACTTGTACAGTTTGTCCCAATGATAAATAAGGTACACTTTCTCCAGGAGGAAATGCTACATCGCTGGAAACGATCATTGCAGATGGATCATTGTATCTCACAATTGAGCCCTCTTCGTATTTTAAAGTAGGCGCAATAACGGTTAGTTTTTGCGGGTTTAAGGAAAATATTGCAAAATCTTTTGATTCACCCTTTGATTCAATGGTTATTTGAGATTGATATGAGGGTATGACTTCTTTTACTAAGGGAAGTGAACTCAATCTCTTTTGTACTGCAGAATTCAAGGTGATTTTTGCAACTGGAGGAGGACCAGCATTACTACCACCACCAGGTCCTGTTCCTCCACTTTCTGTTTGTGGAGCAGGATTTACGAACATAATATTACCTGCAAGATTACTGGTTTGCTTATTAAAAAAATCGGTAAAGCCAGCCCCCATGCCACTAACAGCGATCATAAGACTACTTCCTACCATTACCATGATAATGGTCAGTAAAGATTTTGTTTTTCTCTCTTTAATGGCATCGAGAGATAATATTATTATTTCTTTAAAATCCATTTCTAATTTCTTTATCCTTTACTTCTTTTAATAATTTGTAAAAACATCATAATAACTTTTTATTTATCATTATTATTTTTACCGTTATTCATCTTTTTTGTCACCTAAAAAGTGGTCTATATTATTATCTTGATTCTTCAATGATTTATAAAATTTTGATTTTTTATTTTTTCTCTTTTTAATCTTAACTAAAACAATTATTATTACAATAACGATCAGAATGGATAAAATAAAGATAGCGATTAAAGTAATTACAAAATTAGAGGTATTAAAACCCAAAATATTACTACTATTGTCACTTATGTTAGTTTGACCACCTTCTAAAGGTTTGAAATTCACAGTTTGGTTTAAAATTAAATCATGTTCTGTTCGCAAATCATCTTTATAACTAATTTTTAAATTTGTTTGATAATTGCCTTTTTCTGTACCTGGTTTTATTTCAATTGGTATACTAAAAGGTAGTGGAGAATTTTCTGTGAGGTCACCTAGATATTGAGGTAACGATAAGCTTTGCAAAGGTAGCTGTTTTAGGACATCTCTAGTCTGAGAAAAATTTGATGAAAGTTTAGATGATACTTCCTTATTATTGATAATTTCTATAGTAGTAAAAAGTGCTACAGTATTTCCCTCATTTAACAAATTTCCAACTAGATTTAGAACACCTCCTATATCCTCCATCGATACTTCGTATGTTCTTATTTTAATTTGTCCTTGTATGTAAGCTCCTATAGAAAGAGAATCCTTTTTTGATTTTTCTCCTGAAATATATTCAGCTTCTAACGTAAATGAAATAGGTTTGCTTATTACTTCTTCTGAAGAAAAAATTTGTGTAAGTAATTCCATTTTTGAGAATGGTTTTATAGAACTCATGGTCCATCTTGTGTCACCTAGAATTTTAACAGATTCTGATTCGGACTTTAGAGAAAAAACAACATCTTTTAGTTCTTTATTTCCATTATTGTAGACAGTTATCTTAGCATCTTCAATCATTCCAGCTCGTAGCTTGAGAGTATCATTTTTCGTAGTATTATCTAAGACATTTCTAGCTACTATACTCAAGACAGATTCTGGAGGATTAGGAGATATTATTAATCCCACAGAAGTTTCTAAAGTTTTTTTATTTCCATATGGATCATTATAATCAATCTTTAATTTCATATTTTGGATAGTTCCACCAGTAGAATAATCAGGGTAAATTAGTGGAATGATTAATGAGGTATTATTTGCCAAAATTTTCTCTACATTAAATGTAGTAGCTTGTAGATCGACAGATTTAAGATATGGTTCCTTTTCTAATATTTGTTTTGTCAGAGGATTAGTAACAATATTCGTAGGCCTATTTGAGATAGTATAGTTACTATCAAGGTTATTAATAGGTCCAGAATTATTGTAAAGTATTGGATCGTCAGTAATGCTGTTATAATCATTTTGATTTTTCTTTCCTATCGTAGTAGTTCCTCCAGAGACATTGGTAATAGTAACAATTACTCCATTTGCGTCTGCAGATCCTTTGTTATATAATAAAATTGGTAAATCATTGGGATAATTAGTAATTAAATTTTGTTTCTGTAATATGACGTCTAAGATTACTTTGCCTGGGACACGAAAAGGTACTGAGATATTAGACACAATTTGTCCAGTTTCGAGAACTTTTGAATACTTGATTTTCATAGAACCGTAATACGGCCCAACTTTTGTATCATTCAAGACTTCAAAAGTAAAATAAAGTGGAAAACTCTCTCCAGGTTTTACAACTGAATTATAGCTTGCTACAGAAATGTTATCAAATTTCACATCATTTTCACCTCTTATAGCTTTGAAGCCTTCTGGTAGTGTTAACTCTCCAGTTATACCTGTAATTTCTGATCTTCCTGTATTCACCAATACTACAGCAAGTGTTGAAGGACCTTCTCCAGGGCCAACTTCAACCTTTACAGGCTTGTCCTGCCCTTGAGAAGGAGATGATATTGATGTAGGTTTATTTGTCCAGTATGCTTCGAGAAAGGATGGACTTCTGTCATCAAGTGGTTCCATTTGACCATACCCATTACTAATCATTGGTAAATTGGGATTTATAAAAATTACCAAAACGAATAACAAAAAGAATATAGAAGAATATATAATAAAGAAAGTAAGTGTCATAATTTTATTAGCTTCATTTCATTTACTCGTAAATATCTAATATTAAGGTTCTTTAGTTGTTTTTTCTTTTTATGTTCAACTATCTTTGTTGGCAATTTTATTAATAATTTCCTTTTCTATCTTTCCGTCTCTGATAAAAATTGTTTTATCAGTTTCTAATGCCATCTCTTGATTGTGAGTTACTATGATAATTGTTTTCTTATATTTTCTAGTAAGCATTTTAAGTAAATCAAAAACTTCTTCTCCTGTTTTGCTATCCAAGTTCCCCGTTGGTTCATCGGCTAGAATTATTGTTGGATCATTAATCAAAGCTCGAGCAATAGCAACTCTCTGTTGTTGTCCACCGCTAAGGTTCATTGGTTTATATTCTGCCTTATCTCTTATACCTAATAGTTCTAGTAACATTTGTGAACGATACCGGCGGACTCTTCTATTCATTCCCATAATTATAGCAGGTATTTCAATGTTCGTTTGAACACTAGTTCTATTAATTAGGTTGAATGATTGAAAAATAAATCCTATCAAGTTATTTCGCATTTGGGCAATTTCAGATTCATTAAGAGTTAAAATGTTAAATCCATTAATGATAACTTCTCCTGAAGTTGGTTTATCCAGTACACCTATCATATTAAGTAACGTAGATTTCCCGCTTCCACTTGGTCCTACTATTGATATTAATTCTCCTCTTTTTACTTTAAAATTAATATCTTCAAGGACAACAGATTCTCCTGCTGGAGATTCAAATATTTTGGTTATATTTTTTAATTCCATTACAATAATATTTTCATCTTTAGTTTTATTGTCTCTTTTCATTTCATTCTAATAGAAAAAGAACCATTTGTTATTGGAAAAGACGAGGTTTTATCACTTTCAGACAAAGTACTATCATGTTTACAATTTTTAAATGTGTCCATTCGTTACTTCTTATAATTTCTAGACCTGATACAAATATTTTACTTTTACATAAATATGCAATCTAAAAATCCCTCCATCTACATAATCTTCTCTAAGGATGTTGCGATGTATTAAGTACCTCATATTAGTAAAATATATTTTGATATTTATAAAGGTTAATCATTTTGAATTTCTTCACAGTTTCCTGCAGTATCATCACTTTCATTTAAACTAAAATCAATTATAACATCGACCCCGTCTCCACAATCAAAATAATCAGCACCTTTTAAACCCGAGAGAATATCATCACCAACGTCCCCATACAATTTATCATTTCCATTCCCTCCTATTAAATAATCATCTTCCACTCCTCCAGCTAGAACATCATCATTTTCTTCTCCATACAAAAGATCACTACCACTTCCTCCTTGAACTATATCCTCTCCATCATCACCGTATAACTGATCTGTTTCTTCATTTCCCTGTATCTTATCATTCCCTGTTAATCCATGGACAGTATCGGAGCCAGATAATGCAACTATTATGTCATCATTTGCTGTACCGGTTAAACGATCATTGCCAAAGGAACCGATTATCAAATTGTCTTCGTATGGTTGATTTTGTTGTTGTAATGGTTGATTTTGTTGTACAGTTGATGATCCATTTTGGCCCAATACTGATGCTTCTATGTCGTCAAGAACAAAAATTTGGTATATATTATTAAAAGTTAATAAGTTAATAGCAAGTATAACACACATACCAAATAGTATCCGATAGAATTTTATAAAAAAAGACATCTATAATATTGATTATTTTTCCTTATTAATATTGTACTGTTATTTATATTAATTCATCATTTAAAATTAGTGTTTTTATTTTTTTGATAGTTATTAAAGAGGTGGTAAAAATTATACTCAATGTTATTTTAATGAAATACCGTTATTTTAGTTATAAGTTTTCGAATAAATAAGATAAGTTATAAAGATAAGTTACTTTTAAATAGAGATATATTATAAAAGGCTATTTAAATTCATCAAGTTAGAATTGCAAAATAATTTAATGTGAAAAAAAGATTTCTTGACTAAAGGTTTTGACATCTTCATCCAAAAATTAAAGATATGAAATGAATATCAACTCAAAAGTTAGAACCTAGGATTATCTAAGTGATGAATAAATAAAAGTCAATAAATTAATCGGTATGGTGAAAGATCAAGAAGTCTTTAATTTATACTCATTTACTTCTTATTTTTTTCTTAAGTTTGGAAAAGATAAAACTCCCAAGAATTAAGACATCCTCTAGACCATTTAGCTTCCAATAGTATCTGTAAATAAAACTCGAAATAAATAGCCATATTAAATTATTGACGAGAATAGAAATTAGAAATCCAAAAAAATAAATTAAAATTATGCCAGTAATAGTACCACCAACAACTAGCTGGATTATTCGTTTTAATATTGATTTTAATAAGATATCCACGAATCTTTTACATTATTATTATTATCACAATATATTTTATTAGAATCAATACAAATAGTATCTGAATTCTATCCTAAAATAGATAGGAATAGTCCTTTCTTATTATTAAGGTAATAAATAATTGAACAACACTAGTAGTTAACAACAGTTAACATCTTCAATTAGGTATTATAATATTATTAGTATTAATAGAAATGATAGTGTACTTATCAGAAGACAATAATCATCAATCTATCCAAACAAAAAGTAGACCGTCTAAATTGATAATTATATGATTCAAGCGATTTAAAGTACTAAATAATCGAATGTAAACATATCCAATAAAAAGCGTAAGTGAGCAAAAGAAGAGGTATCATGTAGGAAAAGAAATCATATAAAAAAATGAGCTATAGAGAAAACAAATTCGGGGGAAAACAGAATTAGAAAATTGTTTAAAGGTAGGAAAGAAACAAGAGAATATGAGAATTTTTGCAAATTAAAGGTATGATTGTTATAGGAGTTTAATTTTTGGAAAGGCGATTAGTATATGACTAGATTAGTATAAATATAGATAAAACAAGTAATGGTACAGTTATATACTTCATATAAAATTATTTTAATATTATCATATTATTACTATTACAAAATTATAAATTACATACCATGATTTTATTTTGTATGAGCACTGACAATGATGATTTAAGTTCTGATGGAAATGAACTCATAAGTCCTGATGGAACTGTAACACCAGAATTACAAGATGATATAGAGAATACAAAATCTAAAGAATATTCAACCTCTAAAGTTAGTATTCCAACTTTTAAAAAAATATTAGTTGCTGATGATGGTAAATCCGAATCGGATCCAGCACTTTCCTATGCAGTATCTTTATCCAATTCTACAGGAGCAGAATTATTAATTTTACGTATATTAGAAGATGTTGAAAAATTTGAAGATGTCATTGTAGAAGGATCCAACGAATCATCACAAATGGATAATAATACTTTTCATAGACAAGTAAAAGGCGATGTGATAGATGCTATGGAAGCTAAAATTAAGAAATGTGAAGAAGCTGGATGTAAAAACAAAATTTCATATAAATTTAGAGCAGGAAAAGCCGACGATGAAATAGTTAAAGAAATTAAAGAGAATAACTTTGATCTATTAATTTTAACAACTTCTCATATTGACTCATGGATAAGATCATTATTTAGTGATGCCAGAAAAATAATAAGTAATATAAGTATACCTGTATTAATAATACAGTAAATTATCAAATAAAATTTTTCTGGATGTATATAAAGTAAACTAGAATCTTATAACAAAAATTGAGAATCAAAGATTCATTTATTTATTACGATTATTTAATTCCGATTTTTATCTACAATAAATTCCATTAAATGATTTATCAAATTCTAAAAACACGTTAAAAAAAGTTAAATTTCATGAATTATGAAACGACATTACTTGTAATACATATATGATAGTAGTCTAGTCATAACTCCGAATACTGTATGGTTTAATTGAATACCTAACATAGGCTTTTAGGTTTAAGATTTGTATTTGCAAATATACTACTTATTAGAATATTTTTAGAAACTATGATGTGATAGCAGGAGCAGTGAGTTGTATAAAATAATAGTTCTGATCTCATGTTATCCTTCATGTAATAGCATTCATATATCTTATGGAGAAAATGAGAAATAATTATCCGTGAGATTATTTGAAATTATCTGAGGATTAGAGAAATTACATATAAAGAAAGTATAAAATTGACTACAATTATACCTATTAATATTAATAAGAATAAATTATTTTTCATAATTCCTTGTAAGTACGGTTCTTGTTGTAAGATATAAAGTTAATTATTTTTATCTTAAATTCAAAATTAATTATTTGATATTCATTTAACTTCAAGTAATCAGGTAAAAGTTGATTGATGAATAATCTCTAGGATAAAAAAGTATATCTATATTCGATCATGATTCGCTCATGATGATGCATTTCTTTTTCTTCATATGGCAAAGTATGAAATTAATTGTTTTTTTTATATTAATATTACAACTTAAGCAAATTAGTAGTCAAAAACATATGTATAAATAATTTCTTTTCATTCTTATTCCTCAAATATTGTCTATATAATTTCCATTCTTTCTCTTCTAAAACTGCAGCAATTCTAAAAGATGGTATTGTTCTATCCATAGGAATATTTGCAAATGTTAGGAGTAGAATATAATGATTAGAACACTAAGATAGGAGTGAGGGTATTAGTGGGAATTGATGTTGTGAACTAACCTATAAAGGAAAGAAAATGTAGAATATATGTTTTTGGAGATACTTATTCTATAAGATCAAAGAAAGATTATGAAAGATATTCCCTTATTGCCATGATTAAATCACAATAACCAAAAGAGACAAAAAGTATGTTTAAATGAAAAGAAAGGTTATCTTAATTTCATATTCTATTGGAAATAAGCATCACTCTAAGTTATAAACAATAAATAATAATAAATCATTATATTTCAAATTCTTAAGTAGCCTTTTCCAATCAGGCAATTTATTTTGACAATAAACCGGCCCACATACCTTAACTTTTTTATTTCTTTTATTTTTTTATTCTAATAACAGATACTATTGTAATTATTAAATAAATTAATTTCAGAACATATAATGAGAATATCAAGAATTTATAAATATTCTTTCTATTATTCCTTATCATAATCTTATAGAGAAACGATCAAACATCAACAAGTCATTGTCATAGTCTAGACTTACCCTTGTCTATACACACGTAATATCAACCCTTCAAGAATGTTCGGGCGATGAAAATTTAATTCAATTATTACTCTAGCGATATAGTAAAGGAATCAAGATCTGTCAGAAACCCAAGATGATTTATTTAATAGGATTTTAAGAGTGACAAGAAAGTATAACCATAACAATAACAGAAGAAAAAAATATATCTATTTCTATATAGAGTCAATGTTAAAATATAGTGACAATATTTTTCAATATATTCGTTCTAAAATAGGTTTAAAGGTAGGAATACTAGTTTTTATTCAGCTTTTTTTTATCATTAGTAGTTTTATTATACTCTATACTTGCCAATCACAGATGTTTTCTTTCGAAAACTCGGTAAATATACTAGGAAACAATCGATTTCTCACCTCTAATCTTATGTATAACATTTATGATCATCTTTTGGAAGATAGTAATGATGTATCCAAAATTAAGACTACTATGAATGATCTAGAGTCAAATATAATGACTGTAAAAAATGGGGGAAAAATATCAGGGATTGATCTAAAACCATTGCCTTCGGAATTCTCTAAGGAGTGGGATGAGATATACCAGAAATGGATTTTATTAAAAACACTATTAACTGATAATATATTAGAACAAAATCAAAAAATTAACCCTGTAGTATTAGTAACGTCAGAAACCACCACAGGATCAACACTAACTCCTTCGAAACTAGAAGTGGACACAATTTTAAAAACAAAAATGGAAACTGGAATATCATCTTTAGTAGATTCAACAAATCTATTGGTTACGCAATTAGCAGAACATGGAAAAAGTATGGCTCAGGGTATATTATTTTATCAATGGTTTTTTGCCCTCTTAACTATCGGAGTCACCTCTGCATTTGTATTTTACCTGGTAAGAAAAATACTAAAACCAATAATTGCTCTCACTCATGCAACATCTGAAGTAATAAGAGGAAATCTCACGGTAGTAGTTAAAACCAACAGTGATGATAATGATGCTTATGCTGATGATGAAATTTCAGTATTAACAAAATCCTTCAATTCTATGGTCACATCTTTAAAAAACTCTATTAAAAAACAAAATGAATTAACCAAGCAACTAGAAAATGCAAACAAGGTCCTTGAAAATGCCAATATGAAATTAAAAGAAAGAGATCGGTTAAAGGATGAATTCATAAATATTGCAGCACATGAACTCAAAACTCCTATACAACCAATACTTGGACTCTCTGAATTACTCCATAGCCGCCAGCCAAACTTACAAAAAGATGAGGAAATTCTCAATGTTATCATTAGGAATTCAAAACGACTAATGAAACTTGCAGAAGAGATATTAGATGTAGCAAGAATAGAAAGTGGATCATTATTTTTAAAGAAAGAAAAATTCGATCTCAATGAACTGATATTAACAGATATCTTGAGAGACTATAATCATATAATAATAGAAAATAAAAAAAATATTAAATTATTTTATAAATCATACGATAAGAATGCTATAATGGTAGAAGCCGATAGAGACAGGCTTAATCAAGTCATTTGTAATCTTTTATCCAATGCATTAAATTTTACAAATGAGGGCAGTATTACTGTTACTGTTGAAAGAAAAGGGAACGAAATTCTTGTTAGTATAAAGGATACTGGAACTGGCATACATCCGCAAATATATCCGAAACTTTTTACAGCATTCGTTACCAAATCTCCAAAAAGAGGAACAGGTTTAGGATTATTTATTTCAAAGAGTATCATTGAAATACATGGTGGCAGGATATGGGCCTTCAATAATAGTGATGTGAGTGGTGGCACAGATAAAGGATCAACATTTACATTCAGCCTCCCATATCATGAATAAACAGAAATTTAATTTTTTATATCAAATTTAATTATTTATCATTTAACTAGGTGATCTAATTCTTATATAATTCAGAAGAGAGAATCTAGATACATGGATTACAAAAAAAGTAATCAATCAATCAGTCGATCAATCTGCCAACAAGAGAAAGATATTAGGTTATCCTTTGTCTCAATAGTCATAGCCTTCTATTATTGATTTACTCTCAATAGTAGTGGGTTATGGCAATTATTTTATTAAAACAAGAATGAAATAAATTAAAAAAGCAAAATAGTCACGTATACAATGGCAGATGAATGAAATATAATTTAGAACTTATCAAGGATCAGATATTGATTTGATATTAACATAGAAATTCTAATTTTATAATCTTTTTAGATTAAAATAATATCTATAATTGATTTTTGATGTATATATTTAATAGTTTAAAGTAAATTTGTTCCTTAATTAATTATGTATAATGCAGTATTAATTAAGCAATTCATCAACCATCATATTATGGCTATTATTTTGGTTAGTATTTAGGTATGATTTATGAGATGAGTAAAGTTGAATTATATTTTGTCATAGTTTGCCACATTTAGAATACATAATTGTCGTTATACAATCATTTTGTTGAAATTTATTAGTCATGGCCCATAGTCAGTATCAGTACATTAGAATAGTATTAGTTTGTCAAATTAGTATAGTTAAAATCCAAAACTTGTATAATTTTAAATAGATCTAACATTCATTGGTTATTAAACTTAGATTATTAAAAATCTAGAATTTATCTTGCTGCTTTTAGTAAGAACGTGGGTGCTCTAACATATAATAACAAGAATTGTTATATTATTATTTCCAATGAGTGACGAAATAGTCATAATTAATTTTTTAACAAAAATTGAAAATATTCACTCTATACCAGTACCAGAGAGTAATCAAGAATACATGTCTGATTTCATAGGAAAAAGAGTATTAATAACTATACGAAGAAATGTAAAAAGTACTGAAATCAAAGATACAATATTTAAGGATGACAAATAAATTAAAAATTGATAATATACACTATTAATTTTTCTAAAAAAAAGGTTATTTTAGCAATACCTCTCTCCCTGATCGAAGAGTACTTTATAGTTAATTAGACATAAAATTACAATTTATCTTATGAGTTTATCTTCATGGTACAAAAAACCAGTACCTGTATTTCAAGCTAAAGAAAGTAAATCAATTCTTCATGATTTTTTTGTATATGGAAAAAAAGGTTTAACTATAAATCCATATAATGGTTGTCAACATCGATGCGGTTATTGTTATGCTACATATGAGTGGACTCCGGAATTTTATGACCGGATATATGCAAAAATCAATGCTAAAGATTTGTTATATAAACAAATACTATCGTGGAAAGGAGATATTATTCATCCTGTAATGATAGCCTCAGCAACTGATGCCTATCAGCCTGCAGAGATAAAATATTCTCTTACTAGAAAATGTGTTGAGGTTCTGCAAGATTTTGAAATTCCATATTATGTTTTTACAAAATCTACTCTAATAGAGAGAGATTTAGAATTACACACACGTTATTCAGATAATTGCTTCGTTGTATGGTCGATTACTACCAACGATGAAAATATTAAAAGAATTATAGAACCAGGTACGCCTCCTTCAAAAGCCGTTTTTAGAGTAATAGAAAAATTCTGCAATTCAAATATCAAATGTGTTACTAATATTGATCCAATTATTCCTCTTGTAACAGACTCACCTGAAGACATAGCAAGTATAATAGATTCTGCAAATGATATTGGAGTTAGATATGTTAGTGGAGCTATTCTAAGATTAAGGTATGATATTTGGGAAAGAATGAGATATATTTTACAAACATTCAAAATTGATAACGCAATAAAATTTTATGAAAAAATCTATAAATTCACTGATCCTATAAACTTTAAAAAAAATCTAGATGTTGGAAAAAAATACACAGAATCAGTAATGAAATTTTTGGAATATGAACTTGAGCAAAGAAATATGAAATTTGGATATCCTAAATTAAACATAATCAATAAGTCTTCTATCTCATTAAAAAATAAAAAAAATACGATATCGTTAACAGATTTTATGCAATAAATGTTTATTTTTACTTGTCTCGAATAAAAAGTGTATTGAAGGTTGGTATTAAAAAAGATTAGAAAAAATAAAATAATCCATCAGAAGGTCATACATTAATGAGCTTCTTGCTTGCTACTCCTACTTATATCATTATCATCCCTTTGTTATTTATATTGGTGAATAACTCTGTAAATATTTTTAACGAAGTTTATGCTTTTTTTCCTTTTGGAAATTCACAAGATGATTTTAAACCATATGAAAATACTAAGCTAAAGTTGAGTATACAATATCCATCAAGTTGGCAAAAAGAAGAACGTCTAAATGATTTCGTTACCTTTGTTGCACCAATCGTAGATTCAAGTCATTATAAATCTCCGGCAGGATTAGGAATATCTTCATTGAGTGTAAGTAATGTATCGCTAAATACAATCGCAAAAGTCCATTTAAAAAATATGTCAAATAATCTTAAAGATTTTCAATTGATAGAATCGTCTGACAGCGTGCTTGCTGATAATAGACAAGCAAAAAGAATAATTTTTACTGCATTGGATGGTGAAGAAAAAAAACAAGCTCTTCAACTTATTACTAAGAATAATGACAAAGTATACCTAATTACTTACAAAGCATATGTAGATAAATACGAACAATATTTTCCGATAATACAAACAATGCTTAATTCCTTGATCTTTCTCAAATAATTAATATTTTATTTATATATTGTTTATAATGAGTGGTATAACCATACTATATTCTTACTGTATGCGATATGAACTAGACCTCATCTATGAGAGTCGGGATTAAAAGTTGCTACTTTAATTAATTTTATTACTAAACAATACTGTTAGAAATAGCAATAGCACAACATAGCTATTATAATAATTACTTTTTATAATAAGGTTGACAAATTAAAAAGATAGCTAAATAATCCTTTTGCAATTTCTTATTCTGAATGTGCAGATTCAGTGGAATTTTTTTTATATTC